>NZ_JBSFWU010000046.1:0-56534 GCF_053594995.1 Streptomyces sp. NPDC002536 | reverse complement strand
GTTCCCAGGGCTTCGCCCCGGACCCCTGGGTGGTGCGTCGGCTGCAGGCCGTCGGTGGCTGATCGCGCAGTTCCCCGCGCCCCTGACGGGGCGCGGACAACTGTGCAGGCCTTGTGCGTTTCTCATGCGCACGTCGAGCACGGTGGGAGCCAGTCCACGAAGGGAGGCGCGGTGTCCGATCTCGCCGCACCCGATATCGAGCT
This sequence comes from Streptomyces sp. NPDC002536, assembly GCF_053594995.1. Classification (NCBI taxonomy): domain Bacteria; kingdom Bacillati; phylum Actinomycetota; class Actinomycetes; order Kitasatosporales; family Streptomycetaceae; genus Streptomyces; species Streptomyces sp. NPDC002536. The sequence continues at coordinate 56,331 of NZ_JBSFWU010000046.1, read as the reverse complement.
GGTTTCCATAGAAGTCATCCGGGAGGTCCTGGCGCACCAGCGCAGAATGCGCGACGGAGGCTGCACCGGACGGGTCTGCCTGCGGTGCGCCAGGCACCACCTGGACACGGTCCGCAGCGCCATGGAGAGCGGGCGGCGCATCGACTTCGTGCTGCCCGCCTTCCCCACGAAGTCCCCCAACCCGGCCAAGGTCCTGGGCCCGCTGCCCGACCTCGCCGAGGAACTCGCCCTGCGCTTCCTGAACGAACTGTGCGAGCGCATCAGCGAGATCTACCCGCCCGGAGCGGCCATCACCATCTGCTCCGACGGGCGCGTGTTCAACGACCTCCTCGGCGTGAGCGACGAGAACGTCACCGCCTACGCCCGTGAGCTCGACCGCATGATCACCAGGATCGGCGCCGGCCACCTCGAACAGTTCACCCTCGACGACGTCTACAGCGGCGCCGGGCACGAGGAGATGCGCACCATGCTCTCCACCGCCTACGCCCCGACGCTCGACGAACTGCGCGCCGAAGTCCGTGCGGGCGGCGCCCCGCTCGCCATGTACCGCGGCATCACCCGGTTCATGCTGGAGGACCTGTCCGGTCCGGACTACACGGGGACGCGGTCCGCGCTGCAGCGGCGGTGCCGTGATCTGGCCTACCGGGTCATACAGCGCAGCAGGGCCTGGGGAGACCTGCTGGGCAAGCTGTTCCCGTCCGCCATCCGGTTGTCGATCCATCCGCAGCCCTGCAGCACGGAGAAGATCGGGATTCTGCTCGGCGATACGCCGGACGCTTGGCTCACGCCGTGGCACTCCGTTGCCGTTGAGCGGGACGGGCGGCACACGCTCATGAAGCGGGCCGAGGCCGAGCGGGCCGGCGCCCGGGCCGTGTTCGTTGAGGGGCGCCCCACTCACTACGTCCTGTAGCTGCGGGTCCGTTGTGGTTGCTCGCGCAGTTCCCCGCGCCCCTTTCGGGGCGCCCATGCCACTGGAGAACCTTATGAACACCACCCCCATCTCGCCCTTCGGGCTTGCCCTCCACGCGCCCGAAGCCGGCACGCCCGTCACCTCCATCGACGTGCCCGCCCTGCGTGCGCTCGTCCGGGAGCACCATCTCGTGCTCCTCCGCGGGTTCGACGTCTTCGCCACGCCCGGCGAACTGTCCACGTACTGCGAAGGCTTCGGCGAGCTCAGCGTCTGGCCCTTCGGCACCGTGCTCGAACTCGTCGAGCAGGAGAAGCCCGAGGACCACATCTTCGACCACAGCCACATGCCCATGCACTGGGACGGCATGTACCGCGAACAGATACCGGAATTCCAGGTGTTCCAGTGCGTCCACGCCCCGGGCACCGGCAACGGCGGTGAGACGACGTTCTCCCAGACCGCCGCCGTCCTGGAGAACACCGACCCGGAGACGGTCGCCCGCTGGTCCGGGGTGACCGGCACCTACCAGCGCAAGATGGAGTACTACGACAGCGTCACCGTCTCGCCCGTCGTGGACGCCCACCCCGTCACCGGCACCCCGGTCATCCGCTACAACGAGCCCACGGCGGCCGACGACGCCGGCTTCGTCAACCACCCGGACCTGGCCTTCACCGGCCTCCCGGAGGGCGAACTCGCCGATTTCCACACCGGCCTGCGCGCCGCGCTGTACGACCCCGCGCACCTGTACGCCCACGCCTGGCAGACCGGCGACATCGTCATCACCGACAACTACACCCTCCTGCACGGCCGCAACGCCTTCACCAGCGGCGCCCCCCGGCACCTGCGCCGCGTCCAGGTGCTCGGCACCCCCGCTCTCGACAACCCCGGGCTGGTGCGATGACTGCCACCAATGACCTCATGACCGGCGACGCCTACCTGGAGAGCCTGCGCGACGGCCGTCAGGTGTATCTGAACGGCGAGCGCGTCAAGGACGTCACCACCCACCCCGCCTTCCGCAACTCCGCGCTGTCCGTGGCCCGGCTGTACGACGCCCTGCACGACCCGGCCACCGCCGACGTGCTCACCGGCGTCGATGCCGACACCGGCATCCGCACCCACAAGTTCTTCAAGCCCAGCCGCTCGGCGGCCGAGCTCGTCGAGGCGCGCGAGGCGATCGCCACCTGGGCGCGGATGGGCTACGGGTTCCTCGGGCGCACCCCCGAATACAAGGCGTCGTTCATGGCAGGCCTCGGCGTCAACGCCGACTACTACGGCCCGTATGCCGACAACGCCACCGCCTGGTACCGCGAGTTCGCGAGCAAGGCGCTCTATCTCAACCACGTCATCATCAACCCGCCGATCGACCGCAAGCAGCCGATCCACGACATGGAGGACGTCTTCGTGCACGCCGTGCGCGAGACGGACGCCGGAGTCGTGGTCAGCGGGGCCAAGATGCTGGCCACCGGCTCCGCGATCACCAACGCGGGCTTCGTCGCCCCCGTCGGCTCGGCGGCCCTCGTCCCCGGCAAGGCGGAGGCGTTCGCCCTCGTCTTCTTCGTCCGCATGGACAACCCCGGCGTGAAGCTGGTCTGCCGCACCCCCTACGGGCAGGGCGATCCGTTCGACTACCCGCTGAGCAGCCGGTTCGACGAGAACGACGCTGTGCTGCTGCTCGACGAGGCGCTGATCCCCTGGGAGGACGTCCTCGTCCACCGCGACATCCCGCGCGCCACCGGCTTCTACGCCACCTCCGGCTTCCCCAACCTCTACAACTTCCAGTCCGGCACCCGGCTGAGCGTCAAGCTGGAGCTGATGGCCGGGCTGCTCTCCCGCGGCACCAAGGCCAACGGCACCGACGAGTTCCGCGGCGTACAGGCCGCCGTCGGCGAGCTGATCACCATGCGGGACATGGTGTGGGCGCTCACCTCGGCCATGGCCCACGACCCCGAGCCCGGCAGCGGCGGCACCGTCGTACCGCGCCTGGAGCACGCCTCCGCGATGCGGATGTACAACGCGCAGGTGTGGGAACGGGTCCACGAGCTGTTCGAGACCACCCTTGGCGGCGCGCCCCTCGCCGTGCCCTCCAGCGGCCGCGACCTGGCCAACCCCGAACTGCGGCCGCTCATCGACCGCTTCTACCGCGGCTCCGACTCCAGCGCCGAGGACCGCATCAAGCTGCTCAAGCTGGTCTGGGACGCCATCGGCACCGAGTTCGGCGGCCGGCACGAACTGTACGAGCGCAACTACTCCGGCAACGGCGAGCAGATCCGCCTCGACGCACTGCGCTGGGCGACCCGCCGCGGCAGCCTCGCCCGCTACGAGGCCATGGTGCAGGACTGCCTCGACGACTACGACATCGACGGCTGGCGCCGCGGCCCCTGGCTCGACCGGACCGGAAGCCTCGACCGGACCGGCCTGCCCGGAAGCGAGGGCAACTGACATGTGCGGCATCACCGGATGGGTGGACTTCACCCGCGACCTCACCCACGAGACCCCGGCCGTCGAGGCCATGACCCGGACCCTGATCGCGAGAGGGCCCGACGCGGGCGGCACCTGGCGCGACACCCACGCCGCCCTCGGCCACCGGCGCCTCGCGATCATCGACCTCGAACACGGCACGCAGCCGATGCGCACCCCCGAGCCCGGCCCCCGCGACGGCACGCCCCGGGCCGTGATCTCCTACGGCGGCGAGATCTACAACTTCCGGGAACTGCGCGAGGAACTCGCCCTGCTGGGCCACCGGTTCACCACCCGCAGCGACACCGAGGTCGCCCTGCGCGCCTACCTCCAGTGGGGCACGGACTTCGTCCACCGCCTCAACGGCATGTACGCCATCGCCATCTGGGACACCGCCCGCGAGGAACTCCTCCTCGTACGGGACCGGCTGGGCGTCAAACCCCTCTTCTACCACCCCACCCCGGGCGGCGTGCTCTTCGGCTCCGAGCCCAAGGCGATCCTCGCCAACCCGCTGGCGCAGGCCGTCGCGGGAGCGGAGGAGCTGTGCGACGCGCTGCTGTTCCTGCGCACTCCCGGACGCGTGCCGTTCCGCGGCATGCACGAGGTCAAGCCCGGCCACCTGCTGCGCGTCGGCCGCGACGGCATCCGCGAGGAGCGCTACTGGGCCCTGGAGTCCCGGCCGCACACCGACGACCTGCGCACCACCATCGCCACCGTCCGCGACCTGCTCGACGACATCGTGCCGCGCCAGATGGTCGCGGACGTGCCGCTGGTCTCGCTGCTGTCCGGCGGCCTGGACTCCAGCACGGTCACGGCGCTCGCGGCACGAGCCCGTGCCGCGGACGGCGGGCAATTGTCCACGTTCTCCGTCGACTTCACCGGCCACACCGAGAACTTCCAGGCCGACCCCATCCGGCCGACGCCGGACGGCCCGTACGCCCTCGAAGTCGCCCGGCACGTCGGCAGCGACCACCACGCGATCGTCCTCGACCGGGCCCGGCTGCTGGACCCCGCCGTCCGCCGCACCGTCCTCGGCGCCTGGGACCTGCCGTTCAACTTCGCCGACCTGGACGTCTCGCTGTACCTGCTGTTCGCCGCCGTGCGCGAGCACGCCACCGTGGCGCTGTCCGGCGAGGGCGCCGACGAGGTCTTCGGCGGCTACCTGTGGTTCTCCGACCCGGGAGCCCGCAGCGCCGACACCTTCCCCTGGCTCAAGCTGGGCGCCCACCGCGGCCTCGACCCGCGCAACCTGTTCCACCCCTGGTTCGTCGACGGGATCGACCTCGCGGAGTACCAGGCCGACCTGTACCGCACGGCCCTGGCCGAAGTCCCGCACCTGGACGGCGAGAACGCCGAGGAGCGCCGTACGCGCGAACTCGGCTACGTCACCCTCACCCGCTGGCTCCCCATCCTCCTGGACAAGAAGGACCGCATGGGCATGGCCAGCAGCCTGGAGGGGCGGGTCCCGTTCTGCGACCACCGCCTCGTCGAGTACGTCTTCAACGTCCCCTGGGAGATGAAGACCTTCAGCGGCGAGGAGAAAGCCCTGCTGCGCGCGGCCGCCGCCGACCTGCTGCCGGAGTCGGTGCTGCGCCGCAAGAAGGCCGCCTACCCCTCGATCCAGGACCCCGCCTACGACCGCGCCCTCATCACCGGCCTCGTCACGGCGACCGGCGAGGGCGAGGCGCCGCTGAACCCGTTCCTCGACGGCGACGCCGTACGCCGCCTCACCTCCAAGACCTCCACCGGCAGCCTGTCCGAGTTCGAGCGGATCCTCGTGGAGTCCACCGTCCGCCTCGACGACTGGCTGCGCACGTACCAGGTCGAGTTGACCGATGTGAAGGGAAGCACCCACTGATGCACGCGATCGAGATCCGCGAGACGGGCGGGCCCGAGGTCCAGCTGTACGTCGAGAAGCCGGACCCGGAGGCCCCCGGCGAGGGCCAGATCCTCGTCGAACTCGCCGCGGCCGGCGTCAACTTCATCGACCTGTACCGCCGCGAGGGCCGCTACCCGCTGCCCGTGCCGTGCGTACCGGGCGAGGAGGGCTCGGGCACCGTCCTGGCCGTCGGCCCCGGGGTGACCCGCTTCAAGACCGGCGACCGGGTCGCCTGGACGACCGTCCTCGGCAGCTACGCGACGCGCGTCCTCGTCCCGGAGGACAAGGCGATCGTCGTGCCCGACGGCCTCGACCTGCGCACCGCAGGCGGCGTGCTCGTCCACGGCATGACCGCCCACTTCCTGGCCAACGACTCCTACCCGGCGCGCGAGGGCGAGACGGTGCTCGTGCACGCCGCCGCGGGCGGAGTGGGGCTGCTGCTCACCCAGTTGCTCAAGCGGCGCGGTGTGCGCGTCATCGGCACGGTGTCGACGGCGGAGAAGGAGCAACTGGCCCGGGCCAACGGCGCGGACGAAGTCCTCCGCTACACGGAGACCGAGGACCTCGCCGCCGAGGTGCGCCGCCTCACCGACGGCAAGGGCGTGCACGCGGTGTACGACGGCGTCGGCGCCGCCACCTTCGACGCGAGCCTGGCCTCGCTGAGGATGCGCGGCACGCTGGTCCTCTACGGTGGCGCCAGCGGGGCGGTGCCGCCCGTCGACGTGATGCGGCTGCTGTGGGGCGGCTCGCTGACCCTGACGCGCCCGTACCTGGAACACTTCCGGGCCACGGTCGAGGAGTTCGAGTGGCGGGCGGGAGAGGTGTTCGCCGGCCTGCTGGACGGGACGCTGAAGTTCACGGTCAGCGGGACGTACCCGCTGTCGGAGGCGCACCGGGCGCACACGGATTTGGCGGCGCGGCGCACGAGCGGCAAGCTCCTGCTGGTGCCGGAGGTGGACCATGGGTGAGGTCACCGGGGCGGGCCTGCTCTCCCACGCGCCCGTCATCATGTTCCCGGAGGCCATGCGGCTGCAGGAGAACGGGGGCCGTGACTTCACGCTGGTGACGGGCCTGGAACGGCTCCGGAGCGAGGTGATCGAGGAGGCGGACTACGACACCGTGATCGTCTTCGACTCGCACTGGGCGACGACGACTGAGGCGGTGATCACCTCCCATGCGCGCCGCGAGGGCCTGTTCACCTCGGACGAGATGCCGGGCGCGATCAGCCGGCTGCCGTACGACGTTCCGGGGGACCCGGAACTGGCGGGTGCGGTGGCCGAGTTCGCGGAGAAGCGCTCGCTGTGGGTGAGCGCGAACGACGATCCGTACCTTCCGATCCACTACGCGACGCTCAACCTCTGGACGTACCTGGGGAAGCCGGACAAGCCGTGGGTATCGGTCTCGGTGTGCCAGACGGCCACGACCGAGGACTTCCTGCGGATCGGCGCGTGCGTAGGGGAAGCGATCGGGAGCATCGACAGGCGGGTGCTGCTCGTCGCCTCGGGCGGCCTGTCCCACCGCTTCTGGCCGCTGTCCGAACTGCGCAACCGGATGGCCGGTGACCCGGCGCACATCGTCACCGCGGAGGCGCGCGCGGCGGACGAACAGCGCATCGCGTGGCTGGAGGAGGGCCGGCACGACCGGGTGATCGGCACCATGCCGGAGTACCTGCGGTACGCACCCGAGGCCCGGTTCGGCCACTACTTGATGATGGCCGGGGCGTTGGGCGGCGAGTCCTGGCGGGGGCGGGGGCGCCGTTTCGGCGAGTACGAGAACGGGATCGGGACAGGGCAGGCGCACGTCTGGTTCGACCGGTAGGGGTGTGGGGCCCGGGGTCTGAGGGGCTCTGCCCCTCGGGCCCCGAGGCGCCTACCCCAGATAGGGCGAGGCGCGTTCTTCCAAGAAATGCTGGAGGCGTAGGCGCTGCGTGTGATGCATGGGAAGTGGGTCGAGTTCGGCCGGTTCCACGAACCGCAGTTCCGTGCTCTCGTCCGAGATCGTCAGCTCACCGCCGGTGATCCGCGCGGTGAAGCAGACGTTGAACTGCCGCCTCACCTCTCCGTCGCTGTACGCGATGATGTGCCGCGGGTCGGTGTAGGTGCCGACGAGTCCGGTGATCTCCACGTCGAGCCCGGTTTCCTCCTTGACCTCTCGGACGGCCGTGCCGGGCAACGAGTCGCCGAGATCCATGCCGCCGCCCGGAAGGGCCCACAGGTCGTTGTCCCGGCGCCGTTGCAGGAGGATACGGCCCTGGTCGTCGGTGACGACAGCCGAGGCGGCGACGACCATGCTGTTGGGCTTCGGCGCATGAGGGTCGTCGTAGTACTCGGTGCGTGCCATGCGATCACCTCTCCACTGGGCGGGCTGTCTCCCACACGGCATCGAAGCTGTCCGCGTAGGTGTCGAACATCCCGCCGTCTTCGTTGTATCGAAGGTGCCACACGGGTGCCTTGTACGCGTTCACGCCCCAGACGTGGGCGTTGACCAATACCTGGTCGTCCGCCCGGTACAGGCTGTTGTAAAGCGTCGTGCCGTGTGTGCGCAGTTCGATTCCGGGAACGTCCGCCAGCGGCCTGTAGTGCATGAGCGAGAGGTGGCAGCGGGACTCGATTCCGTGGCCGAACCTTTCCTCCTTTCCGCGCTGTTGTACGTTCTCGCTGGTCGCATCACCGACTGCGATGCGGACTCTGCACCCTTCGGCCGCTCGTTCCCGGAGAAGGTCGTTCAACCGGGGGTACGCCTCGTGCAGGAACACGGCGGCGTACACCAGCACGTCGATCCGTTCCTGCGCTGCTGCGAAGAGATCCGCGAAGACGGAGACGGGAAGGTCCGCCCGCTTGCTGTAGAGCGCCACGAGCTCTGTGCTGACGGCCCGTGCAACTCGCCCCTGTCGCAGTGCCGGCCAGAGCACGTGAACGTCTTCTCCCAGGGCCTCGGCGGCCATCAGGGCCGTTGCCCGCCGTGGGATGCGCCCGAGGTTGACCCACCGTTCCACGCTCTTCGGGTCCACACCTGCGACGTTCGCCAACGCCGCGTGCGTCCAGCCCCCGGATGCCATGGCCTCTCGCAACCGCTCGTTCCGCATAGGGACGTTCTACAGGCCATGGGACGTCCTGGAGTGGGAAACGCAGGAGGTTCCTCCGTCCCGATCACCAGCGGCACGATCGCCAACCCAGTAGCGCGGCGAAGGGCATCGGGATGAGCTGGACGGCGGAAGACACAGGCGTGTGGGAGTACGTGACGTACGCGCCGAAGGGCGAACGCTGCTGCGCGTGCAAGGCGTTGATCAAGCCCCTTGCGCCCGTACGACGCCATCATCAGGAACGGTCGTCCGGAGTACCCGTAGTGCTCTACCGGCACACCAGGTGCCCGGTCGGGCCCGAGGTCACTGCAGAGGCCCGGCGGCCGTGCTGACCGTCGCCGAGGCGCGTTACACCTTGACCTACCACGCGGACGGCCGATGGCGGATCGTCGATTGGCGTCTGCAGGACTTCGCCGGCCTGGCCTACCCGGATGGCGTGCACCGACCGCTGATGTTCGCCAGCCACGCTGCTGGCGAGGCATGGCTCCACCAGTGCGCAGCGCGGGGGCTGGACATGGCTCTTCCGTCCGACAGACCTCGTTGGGGCCACGTCGACTACGAGCGCTGGCGGGCACGGGTGGGGTGACCCGGAACGAGCCGGACGGCCCCCACCCTCTTGCCTCAAACAGAGTGACCTAGGCTGCCCGTGATGTGACGGCCCATCGGCGGCCGTTGAGAGGAGCACCGTGTCGATCGTTCGTCCCGCGCGCCGCACCCTGATAGCCGGCGGTCTCGGTCTGCTGGCCGCAGGCGTTGCCGCACCGGCAGCCTTCGCCGCCCCCGCAGCCACCACCCCGGCCCCCGCCCTCACCCCGCTCCACCTGGACGGGCCCTCCGGACCCGAGCACGTCGGTGCCGTGCAGTTGCACCTCGTCGACCGGGACCGCAAGGATCCCTGGACGGACTCCGGGCAGCCGCGTGAGCTGATGGCGACCCTGCACTATCCGGCGCACGGCACCCGCGGTCACGCGATGCTGCCGTGGCTGTCCGAGGGCGCCGCCCGTGCGGTGAAGGCCAGCTACCCCGGCAAGCTCGACGGCTATGCGATGCCGATGACCCACAGCGCCGACACCGCGCCGGTTGCCCGGCACGGTCGTCGGCCGGTGCTGCTGTACTCGCCCGGGTTCGGCTCCGACCGCTCCTTCAACACCCTCGTCGTCGAGGACCTGGTGTCCTGGGGCTACGTCGTCGTCACCGTCGACCACCCGCACGACTCCGGCGAGGTGGAGTTCCCCGACGGGCGCGTCCAGACGCGCACCGTCGTCGGGCGCGACAAGGACGAGATGCGGAAGGCCGTTGCCGTCCGCGCCGACGACCTGCGCTTCGTCCTCGACTGCCTCGCCGTCCTGGACCGTGGCGGCAACCCCGACGCCGAGCGGCGCCGACTGCCGCACGGTCTGCGCGGCACCCTGGACCTCGGCCGCGTGGGCGCGTTCGGCCACTCGCTCGGCGGTGCCTCCTCGGCGGCCCTCATGTACCAGGACCGCCGGGTGCGGGCCGGGATCGACCTGGACGGCACGCTGTGGGGTCCCGTCGTCACGGGCGGTCTGGGGCGGCCGTTCCTGTTGATGGACGCCGCCGAGCACGACGGCCTGCACAAGGACGAGTCGTGGGAAGAGGCCTGGAAGCACTTCAGCGGCTGGCATCGCTGTCTGCGGCTCGCCGACGCGCAGCACCTCTCCTTCACCGACGTCGTGGCGCTCGTGCCGCAGCTGAAGGGCGGCTTCCCGGTCGGCACCATTCCGGCCGCCCGTGCGGTGGCAGCCGTGCGGGCCACGGTGCGAGCCTTCTTCGATCTGCACCTGTGCGGTCGTGCCGACACCGGGCATCTGCTGGAGGGGGCTTCGCGGCGGTACCCGGAGGTCGGGTTCATCGCCTGAGAGCTGTGGGATTCCCCGCGCCCCTGACGGGGCGCGGGGAATCCCCATGCCTTACCCGACCATCCCCTCCGCCCGCCCCGCCCCCGCCATCAGGTCCAGCGCCCTCCGCTGCACCGCCTCCGGGTAGTTGTCGGCGAACGCCGTGCTGTGCAGCTTGCGCAGGTCGCGGATGCAGTCGTAGACGACCGTCGGGCCCAGGCCCGTGGCGCGCTCCTCGTCCGTGTAGCACGCCATGATGTGCATGATCGCCGTGTCGTGCAGGACGAGCGAGCCGTCCGACGGGTGGGAGCGGGTGGCCCAGCCCCACAGGACGTCGCGCAGGTCGGTCGGGTCGATGTCGTTGTCGAGCACCATGATGCGGGTGACCCACCAGCCGCCGTGCGGGAAGCCGGCGACGGCGTCGCCCACGGCCCGGGACAGTTCCTCCGACGAGTCGAAGCCCGTCTTCTCCCGCCAGTCGCGGTCCACCGTGACCGCCAGGACGTGGACGGCGGACTCCGGGATCATCCAGGCCGCGGTGACCGGGATGCCCTTCTCGCGCAGGTAGTGGGTCCAACGGGCCGAGTGCGTCAGGCCGATGAGGGTGTGGTCCTCGTCGACGGGCTTGCCCGCGCACACCACCGGCAGGATCGGGTCGTTGCGGTGCGTGATGGCGGTGACGCGGTAGGCGGGCAGGTTCCACTGGTGCGGCTCGGGCACGTAGCCCGCGTACTCGCCCATCGGGCCCTCGGGAATGAGGTCGTCGTGGTCGATGTAGCCCTCGATGACGATCTCGGCGGTCGCCGGGACCTCCAGGTCGACCGTCTTGCAGCGCACGACCTCCAGCGGGTGTCCGAAGTACGCGCCCAGATAGGCGGCTTCGTCCACGTGCTCGGGCAACGACATGGCGGAGACGAACGGGACCGCCGGCTCGGCGCCCAGCACCAGCGCGAACGGCGTGTGCTCGCCGCGCTCCCGCCACATGTCGTCGATGACGCCGATGTGCTGCGGCGAGCCCGTGAAGGTGGCCATGCGGTGCGCGTCGTGGAGCATGGTCCGGGCGATGCCCCAGTTCGTCCACTTCCCGTCGGGGCTGCGCAGCACGAACGTGCCGACGGTGTTGACGTACCGGCCGCCGTCGCCCTGGTGCAGCAGCGGGAACGGGAAGCGGGTCAGGTCGGCGTCGTCGCCCAGGAGGACGTTCTCCTGGCACGGGCCCGTCGGCACCACGACCGGGGGGACCGGCTCGGCCGCCTGGGCCGCGACCAGGCCGTCCATCAGACGCAGCGGCGGGGTCTCCGGGTCCAGACCCAGCGACAATGCGGCCCGCGCGTAAGGGTACTTGGGGTCACTGCTCAGCGCGGCGGGCGCGGTCAGCACCCGGAAGCCGGGCTCGTGGCCGCGGATGCGGGAGAGCAGGTGCGCGGGCGCCCGGTTCTCGGTCGCGTAGCGGGCGATGGCGCCGATCTCCAGCTCGACGTCCACCTCCTCGTCGATCACGCGCAGGTCGTCACGCTTGGCCAGTTCGTCGAGATAGTCGCGCAGGCTGGTCAGATGGTTCATGTCGGTTCCGTTCCTGAATCAGTGGGGGATGGCGATCCGGTCAACCGACGTGCTCGGTCAGCCATTGGTGGACGGCTGCGGCGGTGGTGGTGGCGTCCTCTTCGAGCATCGAGAAGTGATTGCCCGTCACTTCGCGGCGGGAGTGCGGCAGGTGCCAGTCGGGACGCCAGTCCGGCAGGCCGTCGCCGAGCACCTCCTGCAGGCACTCCTGCTGCGCCCCGACGAACAGGGTGGGGGCGGCCACCGGGCCGGGCCGCCAGCCGTCGAACAGCTCCGCGTACCAGGCCATGGCCGTCAACTGGTCGTCCTCGACGGGCAGCTGCGGGAACTGGTCGACGAGCCGGCGCGTGATCGTGGCCATGCCGCGGCACATCGCCGTGCCGGTCGACCCGGGGGAGTCCAGCAGGACCAGCGCGGCCGGCGGGGTGCCCAGGGCCTCCAGCCTCCGGACGGTCTCGTGGGCCAGCCAGCCGCCCGACGAGTAGGCCGCGAGCGCGAACCTCCGCCCGGCGAACCGCTGTTGCAGGGTGCGGGCCAGCCGGTCGGCCGCCGCCTCCAGGGTCTCGGGCAGCGGCTCGCCGGTGCCGTAGCCGGGCAGGGCGGCCGTCCACACCTCGCGCCGGTCCCGCAGCGCGGCGGCGAACTTCAGGAACTGGTACGCCCCGGTGGGCGCGATCAGCGAGGGCACGCAGACCAGCGGGAGGTCACGGGCGCCGTCCGCGAGCCGCATGGTCTCCGGCTCGGGGCCGCCGGCCGCGTACGTCGGCCGGAGTTCCGCGGCCGCGGTCAACAGCGCGCTGATCCGCTCCAGTTTGCCCGTCCGGGCCGCCGTGCGGAACAGCATGCCGAGCCCTGCCGCCGCGGGCGCCGGTTCGGGGGCCGGGGCGGCGGGGACGTCGGGCCGCAGCCGCGACGTCAGCGCATCGACACGCTCGCCACCCGTGGCGAGGAAGTGCGCCGAGAGCGCTTCGATCGACTCCGCGTCGAAGAGCAGTGTGGACGACACCTCGCCCAGGTCCTCGCGGAGCGCGTTGGTGAGCTGCAGGACGAGAATCGAGTCCATGCCGTAGTGCGACAGCGGCACCGTCGGGTCGATCTTCTCCGCGGGGATCCTGAGGGTGTCTGCGGCCTTCTCGCGCAGGTACGCGGTCAGTGTCTCGCCGCGGTCCGCGACGGGTAGTTGCGGCACGGGCTTGGGGGCCTGCGGGGTCACAACGGGCGCCGGGGCCGAAGCCGGTACGGGCGCCGATGCCTGCGCGGGCACCGTCGTCGTCCTGGCCGCCCGCAGGGCGACCCGCTGGCGCGTCACCCCGTCGCTCTCCGCCGCAATGATCCGCTGCCCCAGCGCATCCGCCTCCGGCAGCATGAACACCACCGACGGGAAGCCCTCGCCGTGCAGGACATCACGCCAGCTCTCCGGCGACAGCGCGGGCGAGCCCGGGATGCGCAGGGACGCGTCCTCGAACAGCCACCAGCCTTCGAGCAGGCCGAACGTGAGGTGGCTGAAGACGTCGAACTGCGCGAGCTCGTTCAGCAGCAGCCAACCCCCGTCGCGCAGCGCCGCCTTCGCGTTGCGCAGCGTGTTGCGCGTGTCGCTGGTGGCGTGCAGGACGTTGGCGGCGATGACGAGGTCGAAGCTGCCCGCGGGGATGCCCTGGCCGGCCAGCGGCTGCTCCGCGTCGAAGCGCGTGCACGTCAGGTACGGCACGTCGGGCCCGTACTCGCTCCGCGCCCGATTGAGGAAGGCCTTGGACAGGTCCGTGTAGGTGTAGGTCTCGATGTGCTCCTGGAACGGGCGCAGCGCGGCGAACATCCCCACGCTCGTGCCGCCCGTGCCGGCGCCGATCTCCAGAATGCGCAGCCGCGCTCCCGGTTCGCGGCGCAGCCGCTCCGTCACGACGGAGACGGCGGCGTCGGCCATGGCCCGGTTGTAGGTGTCGGCCACCCGGTTGTTGCGGTAGCAGCCCTCGACGAGTTCGACGGAGCCGCGCGGGAACATGACGTCCGTCGGGCGCGTGCGGCCGGTCAGGATGTCGGGCAGGGCGCGCAGCGTGGCGTCGACGAGCGCGAGTTCGGCCTTCTTGTCCGGGTCGGCGGACCAGGCCGCGCGGCGCTCGTCCCACTCGCGGGTGAGCACGTCGAGCGGCGGGACGGCGTCGGGCGCCATGCGCAGCGCGTGGTCGAACCAGGTCGCGTACCGGTCGAGGATTCCGGCCCGTTCGCGCAGCGCAGCGACGTCCGTGTGCGGGCCCGACGGGACGGCGCCGAGCGCCTGCAGGTGGGCTCGGGTCATCCGGGCGAGGATCGGGTCGCGTTCGGCCGAGCGCCACTCGGCCATCGCCCGCAGCGTCTCGCGCACGTCCGGCGCCGCGGCCCGTGCGGTGACCGCGTGGGCCGGAATGTGCTCGGCAGCCCGCCCGTACACCGTCGCCCGCGTTGCGGGGTCGATCGCTTCGAGGGCGTCGAGCCCGGTCACCTTGACGAACCCGGCCTGCGCCTGCGGGCCGCCGAGGAGCGTGCCGAGGGCCGCCATGCCCTCCGGCGGCTCGATCGACAGCAGCCCCCACCGGGCCATGTGCTGCTTGTGGAAGTCGGAGGCCGCGCTGCCGATGCTGCCCCACCAGCCCCAGTTCATCACCTTCACCGGGCAGGCCCAGTGCCGGGACAGCAGGTGCGCGTAGGAGTCGGCGAAGGTGCACCCGGCCGCGTAGTTGCTCTGCCCGGCCGCCGTGCTGAACGACTGGAGCGAGGAGAAGAACAGGACGAAGTCGAGCGGTTCGCCCGCAAAGACCTGTGCCATGGCGGCACTTGCGTCGACCTTGGCCGACAGGGCCGCGCGGAAGGCGGACTCGTCCATCGCGGCCAGGGTCTGGTCGCGCAGCACGAGCGCGGCCTGGATCACGCCGTCGATCCGCCCGTAGCGGCTCTTGATCTCGGCGTGGGCGCGGCGCAGCGCCAGGGGGTCGGTGGCGTCGGCCGCGATGTAGTGGACCTCGCCGCGGCCGTGGACGGCACGCAACTGGGCCTCGATGGAGGCGTCGTGTGCCCGTCGTCCGATCCACACGACGCGGGCGCCGTGGCGCTCGACGACGTGCTGCGTCCAGGCCGTGCCCAGACCGCCCGCGCCGCCGATCACCACATAGACGCCGCCCTCGCGGTACGGGGCCGCGGGCGCGGGGCCCGTGGCGCACGGGGCGAGCCGGCGGCCGAGCCACTGGCCCGAGCGGAGCGCCCAGGTGTCGCCGTGGGAGTGCGCGGGCAGGGCTGTGAGGCCGGCGGGCCAGACGGTGTCGTCGAGGTCGGTGCGGCGCACGGTCCAGTGCGTGTACTCGCGGCCCAGGGAGCCGAAGAGACCGTGCAGCCCGGCGTGGGCGGGCAGGACGTTCTCACCCTCGTGCGTGACGAGGGCGCGCCGCGTCACCAGGGTGATGCCCAGCGGGCGGGCGTCGTGGTCCGTCCGCACCAGGGCCTTGATCATGCGGAAGGCCGCGATGACGCCCTCCTCCTGCGCGGCGACGAAGCCTGCCGCGTCGCCCGGCTCCGGCGCCGTGCCGGGGGCGATCCACACAAGGTGGTCGAGCGGGCCCGAGGCCTGCAGGGCGCGGGCGATCTCGTCGGCCGACGCGTCCGGACCGAGGCTCCACGGCCGCGAGTCCGGGTGGTCGAGCGCAATGGCCGCACGCTGGGCGTCCGTTCCGCCGACGACCAGGACGCGGTCCTGCCGGGACGGGACGCGCACACCGCCCTCGGCCGCCGGGACCGCATCCCACACGGGCGCGAAGTACGCGGGCACCGGCGCGGGGGAGCGGCGCGAGGCGTAGCCGGTCATGCGGACGCACACCGCGCCGTCCGCGTCGAGGAGATCGATGTCGAGCCGCTCGACCGTGCTGCCCGCCTGTTCGGTGTCCGCGGTGCGGACGACGGCCCACATCGAGTACGTGCAGGGGGCGAAGAGGTCGAGCCGGTCGAGGGCGAAGGGCACCGAGGTGTCCTCCGATGTGCTGTCCAGGTACAGGGCCATGGAGGCCTGGATGGCCGAGTCCATCAGCGCCGGGTGCAGCACGTACTCCGCACCGCCCTCGGCCGCGGCCGGGAGGGCGAGCCGGGCGAGCACGGTGCCGGGCCCGGCGTGGGCCTCGCCGATCGCGCGGAGCGCCGGGCCGTGGGTGATGCCCATCGACACGAGGGCCTCGCCGATACGGGCCGCGGACACGGGAGCCGGGCACGCCGCGCGCAGGGCCGCGAGGTCGGCCGGCGCCGGGCGCGGACCGGTGGACCGGGCGACCCGGCCCTCGCTGAACACCGCGGCGTCCGCGGTCACTTCGAAGGCGACCCCGCCGTCGTGCGCGGGCTTCACCCGGACGTCCACCTCGACGGGCGCGCCGTCGCAGACGAGCGGCCGCACCCAGGTGACATTGCGCATCGTGAGCGGTTCCGCGGCGCCGGCACCGAGCGCGCGGGCCGCGGCCTCGCGGGCCATCTCCAGGTGCGCGACACCGGGCAGGACCCGGCGGCCGTGCACCAGGTGGTCGCGGAGGACGGACTCGTCACCGGTCAGCGTCGTGGGCGCGTGCAACGCGCCCCTGGCCGGAACAGCCGGAACAGCCGGAACGGTCGCAACTGCCGGAACAGTGACGGGCCGTGCCGCCCGGCGCGGCGGCGTCGGCGCGGCCCAGTGGCTCTCGCGGGCGAACGGGTACGCCGGCAGCGGGACGCGGTTGCGGTCTCCCGGCGCGAACAGCACGTCGTGGTCGAGCGCGGCGCCCTGCGCGTAGAGCGCGGCGAGCGTCTCCAGGTCGCTGCGGTACGCGGGCGACGCGGGGGAGCAGCGGCGCACGGCCTCGGCAGCGGACGGGGCACCGTCGGCGGTCCTCGCCTCGCCGGTGAACGCCCGTGCCCCGCCCAGGCCTTCGTCCAGGACCGTCAGGAGCTCTTCGCGGTCGCGGACGACGCACGCGAGGCGGTGGGCGAAGTGCTCCCGGCCGGCCAGGAGCGTGTAGGCGATGTCGCCGCAGTCCAGGGCCGGTTCGCGGCGGCAGTGCGCCGCCAGGCGCGTCACCTGCTGCGCGAGCTGCTCGCGCGAGTGCGCCGACAGCACGATGAGGTGGGCGCTGCGCGGGGTCCGGGCGCGCAGGGCGGCCGGGGCCTCCTCGATGACGAAGTGCGCGTTCGTGCCGCTCGCGCCGAAGGAGCTCACCACACCGCGGCGCGGACCGCCGCCGGGCGCCTCCCACTTGCGGGTGCGCGTGGGCAGATAGAACGGGCTGGCCGTCAGGTCGACGGCCTCGTTGGCCGCCTCGAAGTGCAGGGACGCGGGGATCTGCTCGTTCTTCAGCGCCAGCAGCACCTTGATCATGCCGACGACGCCCGCCGCGTGCTGGGTGTGGCCCAGGTTCGTCTTGACCGAACCCAGCGCGCAGTACCCGGTCCGGTCCGTGCCCTTGCGGAACGCGCGCGTCAGCGCCTCGAACTCGATCGGGTCGCCGAGCTTCGTGCCCGTGCCGTGCGCCTCGACGAGCTGGATCTGCTCGACGTCGATGCCGTAGGACGCGTACACCTCGCTCAGCAGGCTCTCCTGCGACACGGAACTCGGCGCCGTGATCCCGTTCGTGGCGCCGTCGTGGTTGACGCCGGAGCCGTGGATCACGCCGTGGATGTGGTCCCCGTCGGCGAGGGCGTCCTCCAGCCGCTTGAGGACGAGGACGCCGACGGCCTCGCCGGGGACGAACCCGTCGGCGCGGTGGTCGAAGGCGTGGCAGCGCCCGGTCGGCGAGAGCATCCCGGCACGCCCGGCCAGCTCGTACAGCCGCGGAGTGCTCTGCACGTAGACGCCGCCCGCCAGGGCCATGCTCGTCTCGCCCGCCCACAGGTCCTTGCACGCCAGGTCGATCGCGACGAGCGAGCTCGAACACGAGGTGTCGACCGCGATCGCGGGGCCCTTGAGGTTGAGGAAGTACGAGATGCGGCTGGGGACGAAGGAGGCCGTGTTGCCCCAGAAGGCCTGCGCGGGCGCGTTCTCGCCGACGAGGGTCTGATAGTCGCCGTCCCAGCAGCCGACGTAGACGCCGCAGCGGCGCTCGTTCATCTGCCGGCCCGCGTAACCGGCGTCCTCCAGCGCCTTCCAGGACTCCTCCAGCAGCAGCCGCTGCTGCGGGTCCATCACGGCGGCCTCGACACCGGAGATGTTGAAGAACAGCGGGTCGAACTCGTCGATCCCGTCGAGGAACGCACCGCGCGTGCAGCGCGAGCCCCGGATGTCCCAGCGGGTGGCCTCGGTGACGAGGTCGTCACCGGCCGCCAGATGGTCCCACAGCTCGTCGAGCGAGTCGGAACCGGCGAACCGGCCGCTCATCCCGACGACGGCTATGGGCGTACGCCCGGTGCTCCGCGGAGCGGCTTGCGGGGTGACCTGCGGCGCGTGGGCGGGCACGGCTTTGCGGTGCTCCGCGAGGACGTGCGCGGTGAGGCGGTCGGCGGTGCTGTGGTCGTAGATGACACTCGTCGACAGGTCGAGCGACAGCGCCTCGTTGAGCTCGTGCACGACGCGGACGGCGAGGATGGAGTCCAGGCCGTAGTCCGCGAAGGCGAGCGCGCCGTCGATCTCGTGCTCCTG
This sequence comes from Streptomyces sp. NPDC002536, assembly GCF_053594995.1. NCBI lineage: Bacteria > Bacillati > Actinomycetota > Actinomycetes > Kitasatosporales > Streptomycetaceae > Streptomyces > Streptomyces sp. NPDC002536. The sequence continues at coordinate 37,971 of NZ_JBSFWU010000046.1, read as the reverse complement.
CATCGCGAGCGCCCTGGCGATCTTCTCCCGCACAAGGCGGGCGAGTTGCCCGTCGGGCGTGACGTTCATGATCTCCTCCGGCTCCGCGGCGGGCGGAGCGGATGTGCTGGTGCCGGTCGCGACCGGGGCGAGGTCGCCGATCCAGTGGCGGTCGCGTGCGAACGGGTACGTGGGCAGGGCGATCCGGCGGCGCGGCGCCCCGTCGTCCAGGGCCTGCCAGTCGAGGTCCGCCCCGTCGGCCCAGAGGGCGCCGAGCCGGCCGAGCTTGCCCGCCCGGCCCCAGCGCGCGACGAGGAACTCCTGGAGGTCCTCGTCGGCGGCGATCTCCGCGAGGATGCCGCGGGTGCGCCCGGCGGTCCCGCGGTGGACGCCCGCCGCCCCGTCGCCCTCGGCGAGGAACGCGCGCAGTGTGCACCGCAGTTCGGCGGTGGACGATGCGACGGTGGCGAGGCGCTCCTTCATGGCCTCGCGCCCGGTCCGGAGCGTGAAGGCGAGGTCGGCCACGCCGACGTCGTTCCGCTCCAGGAAGTCGGCCAGCCGTGCGGCCGCGTCGCGGAGCTGCTCCGGCGTCCGGGCCGACAGGACGACGAGGTGTTCGCGGCCGTCCTCCGCCGGGGCGGTGTCGGCGGTGGCGAACTCCTCCAGGATCACGTGGGCGTTGGAACCGCCTGCACCGAACGACGAGACCGACGCGATGCGCGGCCCATGTCCGGGCTGCCAAGGTGCGAGCTCACGCTGCACGAAGAACGGCGTGCGCGCGAAGTCGATGTTCGGGTTCGGGGTGTCGGCGTGCAGGCTCGGCGCGAGCTGCCGGTGCTGCATCTGCAGGACGACCTTGGTGAGGCCCGCGATGCCCGCGGCGGCCTCCAGGTGCCCGATGGCCGACTTCACGGAACCGAGCGCGCAGAACTGCCGGTCGGCCGTGTCCTGTTCGAAGGCCTGGGTCAGGCCCGTCACCTCGATCGGGTCGCCGAGCTCGGTGCCGGTGCCGTGCGCCTCGACGTAGCCGACGTCGCGCGCCGAGACGCCTGCGCGCGTCAGCGCGTCGCGGATCAGCTCCGCCTGGGCGCCCGGGCTGGGCACGGTGTAACCGTGGGACCGGCCACCGTGGTTGATGCTCGTCCCGCGGATCACCGCCAGGACGCGGTCACCGTCCGCGAGGGCGCGCGACAGCGGCTTGAGCAGGACGGCACCGACGCCCTCGCCGGGGACGAAGCCGTCGCCGCCGTCGCCGAAGCTGCGGCACTCGGGGCCGGCAGCCAGCATGTTCGAGCTGCACAGCTCGATGTAGTCCAGCTGGTGCAGATAGAGGTTGACGCCACCGGCGATGGCGAGCTCGCACGCGCCCTGCTGCAGGTGCTCGCACGCCTCGTGGATCGCGGTGAGCGACGCCGAGCACATCGTGTCGAGCGTCAGGCTCGGGCCGCGCAGGTCCAGCACGTACGAGGTGCGGGCGCTCAGCGAGGCGAAGGAGAGGGCCGGCACGACCGTCTCCCCGGAGGGCAGGCGGGCCGCGCCGTGCCGCGCGTGGCCGGACTTGGTCACCCCGGCGAAGACGCCGACGCGGCGGCCGTGACGACGCGCGAGCTCCGCGCGGGCGTATCCCGCGTCCTCCAGCACCTCCCAGGAGGCCTGCAGGAAGAGCCGCTCCTGCGGGTCCATGGCGTAGGCCTCGCGCGGCGAGATCCGGAAGAACAGCGGGTCGAAGTCGGCGAACCCGTCGAGGAATCCGCCCCACTTGCCGTAACTCCGGCCGGTGGCGACGGCGGTGGAGCGGTCGGGCTCGTAGAAGCCGTCGAGCGGCCATCGGTCGGAAGGGATCTCACCGATGCCGGTGCGGCCCGCCTTGAGGTTGTCCCAGAACGTGGCGAGGTCCAGGGCGCCGGGGTAGCGACCGCTCATGCCGATGATGGCGATGGGCTCGCGCTCTGTGGGGGGTGCTGCCGCGGTCGTGCGGCTGCGGGTCGGCTGTGGTTGCTCGCGCAGTTCCCCGCGCCCCTTACGGGGCGCAGCTTCGGGCTCCGTCCCCGTCCATGCCCGCGCCTCCGGTGCGTACTTCTCCGCCAGATGCGCCGCTATCGCCCGCAGCGTCGGGAACTCGTAGAACAGCGTCTTCGAGACCTCCCCGAACACCGTCGTCAGTTCCTTGTTCAGCTGCAGCACCGTGATGGAGTCGAGCCCCGCCGAGCCGAGTTGTTCGTCCGGGTCGACCGTGCCCGGTGCGAGCTTGGTGACCCGCGTGTACAGCGCCGTGAGGAGGCGGAGGGTCTCCTGTGCGAGGCGTCCCGAGGGTGCCGGGGTGTTCGACGTGCGTTCCGCCTTCGTCTCCCCGTGGTGGACCCACACCCGGTCCGTGCCCAGCGACCACGCGTCCGCCAGGGCCTTGAGGCCGTCGGCCGACTCCATCGGCGTCAGGCCACGGCTCTGCCGCAGATAGGCCAGGCCGGCCTCGTCGACCGTCATCCCGCCGTCCTTCCACAGCGGCCACGCGACCGACAGCGTGCGCCCCGAACACTCGCCGGCCGCGACGCGCGTAGCGCGCTCCGCCGCGAAGGCGTCGACGAACGCGTTGGCCGTGGCGTAGTCCGCCTGCCCGGGGTTCCCGGTGACGGCCGCGCCGGAGGAGAAGGCGATGAGGAAGCCGAGCGGCGCGCTGCCGATCGCGCGGTCCAGGTTCACCAGGCCGGCGACCTTCGGCGCCAGCACCTCCTCCCACTCCTCGGCCGTCTTCCGCGTCAGCACCGCATCGCGGATCACGCCGGCGGAGTGGATGATGCCGTGGATGTCCCCTGCGGTCTTCCGGACGTGCGCCACCAAGTGGCGCACCTCTTCCCAGCGCGAGACGTCCGCCTGCTCGTAACGGGCGTCCGCACCCGCGGCCCGGAGTTCGCCGAGGAGCGCGTCGATGCGCGCGTCCCGTGCCGACCGGCCGGTGAGGACGAGCACCGGCCGGGCCACGTCCTGTGCGATGCGGCGTGCGACGACGGCACCGATGCCGCCCGCGCCGCCCGTGATCAGGTAGACGCCGCCGTCCCGCCACGGCACGCCCGCACCGCCCGGCTGCGGCGCCGCCGTATCCCAGGTGCATACGGTGCGCACGCCGTCCCGGTAGCGGACGAGGCCGTCCTCCGCCGTGTTCTCCGCAGCGATCGCTGCGACATCCTCGCCCGAACGGGCTCCGTCCTCAAGGAAGATGACCTGACCCGTGAGCCACGGGTGCTCCAGCGCCGCCGTCCGCAGCAGACCGCCGAGCGCGAGGTCGACCGGATCGTCCGTCAGCACCTGCACGAGCATCCTGCCCTCGTGCGCCTCGGCGACGAGATCCCGGACGATGTCGAAGACCTGGCGCGAGACGTCCGCGAAGCGGCTGTCGGTCCGCAGCCCGGGCGACTCGACCGACACACAGCGAACGCCTTCCATGGCACCCTGCGCCGACACAAGGCCCCCGCACAGCAGCACCACACGGCGCGCGTCCCCGGTCCGCACCGGCCGCTGCTCCGCCCAGCGGGGCGTGAGGAGCGTCGTGCGCACCGCAGGCCCGGCCTCGACCTCGGCCTCGACCCCGGCCTCCCGCCCGGGAATCCAGTACCGCTCCCGCGCGAACGGGTACGCCGGCAGATGCGCACGCCGCGGCGTCCTCGCCCCGTGCTGCGCACGCCAGTCGGGCACGTCCCCCGCGAGCCAGCGGGCGAGCACCGTCCCCGGCTCCGCGGCACGGCCGCCGTCGCCCGCGAGGAACGCGCGCAGCCCGTCGGCCAGTTCGGCGTGCGAGGCCACGGTCCAGCCGGCCCGTTCGGCCATCGGGGCGCGCCCCGCCTGCAGGGTCCAGGCGATCGAGGCGAGCGCAGCCGGCCGTTCCGTTGTCTCCAGGTACTGCAGCAGTCCCGCCGCCCGGTCGCGCAGCTGCTCGCCCGTGCGGGCCGAGAGCGGGACGACGACGGCGGTCTGTGCGGGGGCGTCGTCACGGACGTCGCCGTCCGGTGCGTACTCCTCGACGACGACGTGGCAGTTCGCGCCGCCGAAGCCGAAGCTGCTCACGCCCGCACGCCGTGGTGCGAGGGCGCCGTCGCGGTCGCGGAGGCGCTGCCAGGGTTCGTTCTCGCGCACGATGTGGAAAGGCCCTCCGTCGAGCCGGATATGGGGGTTGATCTCGCGGCAGTGCTGGGTCGCGGGGAGGGTGCCGTGCTGCATCGCGAGGAGCACCTTGAGGAAGCCGGCGATGCCCGCCGCGGCCTCCAGGTGGCCGATGTTCGTCTTCACCGAACCCAGCCCGCAGGCACCGTGGTTGCTGCTCCCCAGCCGCCGGAACGCGGTCTGCAGCGCGCGCACCTCGACCGGGTCGCCGAGCGCGGTCCCGGTGCCGTGGGCCTCGATGTAGCCGATGGTGTCGGGGTCCGTGCCGCCCATCGCGGCCGTGACGAGCTCGGCCTGGGCGTCCGCGTTCGGTGCCGTCAGGGAGTTGGCCCGGCCGCCGTGGTTCTCGGCACTGCCGACGATGACGCCCAGGATCGCGTCGCCGTCCCGCTCGGCCGCGTCCAGCGGCTTGAGGACGACGGCGCCGACGCCCTCGCCGCGCACATAGCCGTTCGCGTCGGCCGAGAAGGTCTTGCAGCGGCCGTCCGGGCTGAGCATCCCGGCGCGGTGCGCGCTGACGAACGTGTCGACGCTCAGCAGCAGGTTCACCCCGCCGGCCACCGCCACGTCGCACGCCCCCGAGCGGATGGCCTCCACGGCCCGGTGCACGGCGACGAGCGAGCTCGAACAGGCCGTGTCCACCGGCTCGCTGGGGCCGCGCACGTCGAGCACGTACGAGATGCGGTTGACGAGCATCGAGTGGGCGTTGCCCGTCGACGTGAAAGCGTCCGGCGGTGTGCCGTACGCCGTGAGGAGGCCGGCGTAGTCGGTGCCCGAGACGCCGAGGAAAAGGCCGGTGTTCTTCGGGAGGTCCGCGGGCGTGTACGCGCTGTCCTCCAGCGCGTTCCAGACCGTTTCGAGGGCGAGGCGGTGCTGCGGGTCCATCAGCTCCGCCTCGCGCGGGAAGATCTGGAAGAAGGCCGCGTCGAATGCGTCGACGTCGTCCAGGACCCCCGCGTGCCGCGGGAAGTCGGACGCCTCGACGGCGGCACGGTAGGCGGCGTCGTAGCGGTGCAGGGGGAACTCCGAGACGGAGTCCTTGCCGTCGGCGAGGTTCGCCCAGTACGCGGCCAGGTCGGGCGCGCCGGGGAAGCGGCCCGCGGCACCGATGACGGCGATCCGCATCGGGGATCCGTCGGGGGCGGAGACAGGGGCGGTCTCCGGCATCTCGGCTTCGGAGGCCGGCACTTGCGCACCCAGGTCCGCGACCAGGTGCCTGCCCAGCGCGTCGAACGTGTTCACGTCGAAGAACGCCGCCGGGCTCAGGTCGGCGCCGAGCCGCTCCTGCACCTGCTTGGCGAACGACACCAGCGAGATCGAGTCGAAGCCAAAGGCGTCGAACGTCGTGTGGACGTCCAGTTCGGCGGCCTCGAACTTGAGGATGCCTGCGGCGATGTCCCGCAGCTCGTCGACGACGGAGGCAAGCACGCTGTCGGCGGGAGCCTGCGCGGGCACAGCCACCGCAGGTACCACCGCCTCCTCGTCGCAGTGCACCCCGGTGAACTCGCCCAGGACCGCCCCGCTCCGGCTCAGCAGCCGGATGCGTCCCGCGGCGAACTCGCAGAGCACATAGGCGGTTTCGGCGGCGTCGCCGTACAGCCGCACCTCGTCGATCCGGCGCGGCACGGCCTGCGCCGCGAGGTGGACCGCCTGCGCGACGGCGGCGAGGACGAACGGCGGGAGGGCGACGTTGCGCCGGGCGTGGTCGCGCTGGAGCTCCGGCGCGGCGACGCCGAGGACGATCCGGCCGTCCCGCAGCCGGTACGCCTCCGTGAGGCCGGAGGACAACGGCTCGTACTCCGTGCCGCCTTCGGCCAGTTCCGCCAGGACGTCCTCCTTGCCGAGGACACGCAGCGCGTCGCGCCGCAGGCCGGCGACGGGCAGCGGCTCGTGCGGTGCGGTCCGGCCGTCGCCCGGGTGCACGGTGAACTGCGCGACGGGCACGCGGGCCCCGGAGGCGTCCTCCGCCGACACGACGCCGGAGGCCGACCGCCGGCCTGCCGGGGTGAACGTCGTGACCAGGCGCGCCGTGCCCGTCCAGTCGGCCGGGCCGGACAGGCGCAGGCCGCTCACCACGGCGTCGGCGGCGAAGCCCGAGACCCGGGCCGCGGCGAACGCCATGTCGACGGCGAACGTCGGGACGATCCCGGGCGTCCGGCCGTTCCGCAGCCCGTAGTCGGCGAGGTCGCCGAGGTGGACGTCGAGGCCGTAGCGCAGGCCGTCGACGTCGGACTCGTTGCGGCCGAGCAGCGGGTGGACCTTGTCGCGCAGGGCGAGCGGCGCGAGCACGGACGGCGCGCCGTCCTCCTGCTCGACCCAGCAGCGCACCCTCTCGAAGGGGTACGCCGGGAGGGACACGCGCCGCTGCGGGCGGGAGTCGTCCAGCAGGTCCCAGTCGGTGCGCCTGCCGCCCACCCATGCGGTGGCGAGCTCGCGCGCCGTCGCCGCCCGCGGACCGTCGCCCGCGAGGGCGGCGGCGAGGTCGCGGTCTCCCGCGAGGTAGCGGCCGATCGCTTCGGCGGCTTCGTGCGCGTCCTGGGCGAAGAAGGCCCAGCGGCACGGGAGTTCGTTCTTGCCCACGCGCAGGGTGAAGGCGATCGCCGGCAGATCGGCCTCGTCGGCTCCGGCCAGGTACTCCCGGAAGCGGGCGAGGTACGCGGCGAGGGCCTCGTCGGTCATCGCGGAGAAGACGAAGAGCTCGGCGCGCCCGTCGTTCTCCCGGCGCGGTGCGCCGGCCGCGGGCACGTACTCCTCCAGGACGATGTGCGAGTTCATCCCGCCCGCACCGATCGAGGTGATGCCGGCGCGCCGGGGGTGGACGACCGTGCGTCCGCCCTCGGTCGTGGTCACCGGCTCCCACGGGGCGAGTTCGCGCTGCACCCGGAAGGGCGTGGCGGCGAAGTCGATGTCGGGGTTGAGCTCGGAGCTGTGCAGCGACGGCACGAGGGTGCCCTCGCGGAGCTGCAGGAGCACCTTCGCGAGGCCGGCCATGCCGGCCGCGTGCAGCAGGTGGCCCATGTTGGACTTCACCGAGCCGAGCGCGCAGAACTGCGTGGCGTCCGTGTGCTTCCGGAAGGCGGTGGTGAGCGCCTTGACCTCGATCGGGTCGCCGAGCGAGGTGCCCGACCCGTGGCCCTCCACGTAGGTGATGGTCCGCGGGTCGACGCCCGCGTCCTCGATGGCCTTCTCGATCGCGCGCGCCTGCATGTGCGGGTTCGGGACGGTGAACCCGTTGCGCACACCGGCGTTGGACAGGGCGGTGCCCTTGATGACGGCGTACACGTGGTCGCCGTCGCGCTCGGCCTCGACGAGCGGCTTGAGGACGACGGCGCCGACGCCCTCGCCGAGGATCGTGCCGTCCGCACCGAGACCGAAGCTGCGGATCACGTCCGAGGTCGCGGTCGTGAAGTGCTCCTGCGACGACGAGACGAGGTTGTACGGGTGCAGCAGGAGGTTCGCGCCTCCCGCGACCGCCATCCGGCACTCGCGGTTGCGCAGCATCTGAACGGCCTGGTGCACACACGTCGACGATCCCGAGCACATGGTGTCGAGGAAGACCGACGGGCCGGTGAGCCCGTAGAAGTACGACAGCATGTTGGGGAGCGTCCCCGTGTAGCTGCCGCTCGCCGGGGCACCGCGCGTGAGGTTGTTCTGGAAGCCGTACAGGTTGTAGTGGTTGCTCATCGTGCCGACGAGCACGCCCACGTCGCCCTGGTACTGCCGCTGGATCGTCTCCCGTGAGTACCCCGAGTCCTCCAGGGCCTCGACGCCGGCCTGCAGGAAGAGCCGCACCTCCGGCGACATCCGCTCGGCCTCGCGCTTCGAGATGCGGAAGTAGCGGGGGTCGAACTCGTCGATGCCGCGCAGGAAGGTGCCCGTGCGGATGACGCTCTTGCCGAGGACGTCGCGGTCGCGGCTGTAGAGGGCGTCGTGGTCCCAGCGGTCGCGCGGGACCTCCTCGAAGCTGTGGCGGCCCTCTTCGAGGACGGACCAGAGCTCGTCGAGCGTCTCGGCGCCCGGGTAGCGGCCGGAGATGCCGATGATGGCGATGTCGTGGTAGTCGTCGTAGCCGTCGCGCGCGGCGGCCACTTCGGCCTGCGGGGCCGTGGAGCCTGTCCGGCGGATCTTGCGGCGCCCCGTCAGGGGCGCGGGGAACTGCGCGCCCGGCCACGACGCACCCGCGGACGGCGTTCCCGCGGCTTCGCCCCGGGCCCCTGGGCGGTGCGCCGACTGCGGGCCCTCCGTGGTTGCTCGCGCAGCGAGGACGGCTTCGAGCTTCTCACGGTGCGCCTCGGCGAAGTACCCCGCAACGCCCTCGATGTTGACGTACTCGAAGAAGATCGTCTTCGAGAGCGGGCCGAAGACGTCCTCCAGACGTCCGGTGGTCTCCAGGATGCTGAGCGAGTCGATCCCGTACTCGACGAGATTGACCTCCGGGTCGATCGTCTCCGGGTCGCGATGCAGCACCTCGCCCAGAAGTCGCTTGAGGAAGACGGCCGTTCGCTCCGCCAGATCGCCCTCGGTGATCGGCTCCACAGATGGTGCAGATGGTGCAGACGGTGTGACAGCGACGGTGCGCCCCTCGGGCGCCATGGTCGCGTCCGCCCCGTACGCCACGACGACATGCCCGGGCCCGTCGCCGAGGGCGTGGCCGAACACGCGCAGGCCGGGCTCCGTCGGCAGGGGCTCCCAGCCGCGCTGCCGGCGCATAGCCTCCTGCGTCACGGCGTCCGCCGTCATCCCGCCGTCCGCCCACAGCGGCCAGCTGACGGCGACGGTGCGGCCCGACCGCTCGCCGACGTCCGTCAGCGTCTGCCGGTGCCCGGCGAAGGCGTCCAGGAAGGCGTTGGCCGCCGCGTAGTCGGACTGCCCGGAGTTGCCGTAGACGCCCGCGACGGACGAGAAGACGGCGACGAAGTCCAGCGCCAGATCGCGGGTCGCCGCATCGAGGTTGAGCACGCCGCGCACCTTCGGTGCCATCACGGCGGGCAGGTCGTCCGCGTCCTTGTGCAGGACGTACGCGTCGCGCAGCACGCCTGCCGCGTGGACGATCCCGTCGAGCGAGCCGTGCTCGCGGAGGATCGTGCGGACGGCGCGCTCGACGTCCTGCTTGTCGGTGACGTCGGCGGGGACGAAGTGGGCATCGACCCCGGTCTCGCGCAGTGCGGCCAGGGCCTCCTCGTCGGCGGTCCTGCCGCTCAGCACGACGGTGGTGCCCGAGCAGCGTGCGAGGTAGCGGGCGAAGTGCCGTCCCAGGCCGCCGAGTCCGCCGGTCAGCCAGTAGACGCCGCCCTCCTTCAGCGGCGGGACCTCCGGGCCGTCGCCGGGGGCGGGGTCCGTGGTGATCGGGCGCCACGCCTGGCGCGTGCCGTCCGCCGCGTAGCGGATCTCGGCGTCGGGTGCCGTGTCGGCCGCCTCCGCGCGGAGAACGTCCGTGAGTCGCCCGGGCGTTGCGGTGCCGAGCTGCGGGACGCGCACCACGCGGCCGGTGACGAGCGGGTTCTCCAGAGCGACGGTGCGGAACAGGCCGGTGAGCGGGGCGTGGACGTGCCGCGGCACCCGGTCGTCGACGAGGACGACGCAGCGCTGCGCGGTGCCCGGCCGGGACGTCAGCAGTTCCTTCACCTGCGCGAAGACGGTGTGCAGCACGGCGTCCACGCCGTCGGCGAGCCGGTCGGGCGTGACGTCGGGGAGGCGTGTGAGCACGATGCCGTCCGCGGGTGCTGCGGCCTTGCCGGCGACGAAGCCGTGCAGCGTGGCGGCGGCGCCCTGCTCCACGGGTGCATCGGTCCACCCGCTCGTCGCGGTGACGATGCGGCCGGTCTTCTCGGTGGCCGCCCGCTGGACGAGGCCGCGCAGCCGGACGGCGACGACGCCGTCGGCGTCGCACAGGTCGATGTCGAACGTGTCGAGGACGCCGCTGCCTTCGCGCCGCCGCACCCAGGCCCAGGTCTCGGACGGGCACGGGCCGTGGACGTCGGCCTGCTCCAGCGCGAACGGCAGGACGGGACCGCGGGCCGGTGCGTCCGCGGTCTCCGCCATCAGGACCAGCGAGGCCTGGAAGGCCGCGTCCAGCACGCTTGGCGGCAGCACGAAGCCGTCGTCCGCGCCGGTCGCCGTGGGCTGCTCGATGCGGGCGAGCAGCTCCCCGGACCCCAGGAAGACCTCGCTCAGGCCCTGCATGGCGGGCCCGTACTCCAGGCCCTGCTCGCGGAAGGCCGCGTAGACGTCCTCGGCAGCACGCGGCGTGGGGCACGCGGCGCGCAGGGCGCCGAGGTCGAGTGTCAACGGCTCTTCTGAAGCGCACAGTTCGGCGGTGCCCTGGCTGTGGACGTCGGCCGACGGGCCGGAGTACACCTCGAACGCGATCCTGCCGTCGTGGCCGGGGACGAGTCCCACGTGGACGTCGACCGGCGCGCCGCCTGCGACGAGCGGCCGCAGCCATGCGACGTCGCGCAGCCGCAGCGGTGCTCCGCCGCCGGTGGCGTACTCGACTGCCGCGCGGGTCATCTCCACGTAGGCCACGGCGGGCAGCACGCGGGCCCCGCGCACCTGGTGGGCGGCGAGGAACGGCTCGTCCCCGGTGAAGGCCGAGCTGTAGCGCTGCTCGGAGAGGTCGGAGGTGTTGCGGTGCACGAGCGGGTGGAGCACGGCCTGTCGGCCGGATGTCGTCTCCGGCGCCCTGAACCAGTGCCGTTCCCGGGCGAACGGGTATGTGGGGAGCCTCAACCGGCGTCCGGTGCTGCCGAGTTCGGCCCAGTCGACGGTGCCGCCCTCGGCCCAGCGGGTGGCCGTGTCGTCGTCCGCGCCGTGGGCCTTGCCGTCGCCGAGGGTGCCGTTCACGAACGAGGCGAGCGCCGTGCGCAGTTCCGCCGTGTCCGCGACGACGAACGCCACCCGGGCGGGCATCGGTTCGCGGCCGGACTGGAGGGTGTACGCGATGTCGGCGAGGGCCTGCGGCGGGCGCAGCGCGGCGGCGACCTCGTCGCCGGGCTCCGGCGCGCGGAGGTGGCCGAGGAGGGCGCGGGCGACGGCACGCAGCCGCTCGGGGGTCTTGGCGGAGAGGGGAACGATGTGCGGCCCCTCGGCGGATTCGGCTTCGCCGGTCCCGCCGGTACGGTGTTCTTCGAAGACGCGGTGTTCTTCGATGACGACGTGGGCGTTCGTCCCGCCGAAGCCGAACGAGCTCACGCCCGCGCGGCGCGGTGCGCCGCCGGCCGCGGCGGGCCACGGCCGGGTGCCGCCCACGATGGTGAACGGGCTGCCGTCGAGCTTGATGAGCTTGTTCTGCACCTCGAAGCCGACGGTCGCGGGGAGCGTCCCGGTCGCCAGGGCGCCGATCACCTTGACCATCCCGGCGACGCCCGCGGCCCCTTCGAGGTGCCCGATGTTGGTCTTGACCGAGCCGATGCCGCAGGTGCCGGGCTCCGCCTCGGTGCCCTGCGCCGCGTGGAGGTTCGCGAACGCCCGCTTGAGCGCGACGATCTCGATGGGGTCGCCGACGGGCGTCCCCGGCCCGTGCGCCTCGATGTACGAGACCGTCTCCGGGCGGATGCCCGCCCGGTCGTAGAGGCCCTGGATCAGGTCGGACTGTGCCGCCGGGTTGGTGACCGTGAGCGAACTGGTCCTGCCGCCGTGGTTGGTGGCGATGCCCTTGATGACGGCGTGGACCGGGTCGCCGTCCTCGACCGCCTGCGCGAGCGGCTTCAGCAGCAGCACGGCGCCGCCCTCGCCGCGCACGTAGCCGTCGGCGCTCTGGTCGAAGGCGCGGCTGCGGCCGGTGCGCGAGAGCATGCTCGCCTGGCTGAAGGCGACGAAGTGCTTCGGCGACCAGCACAGGTTGACGCCGCCGGCGAGTGCGAGGCCGCATTCGCCGTTCTGCAGTGCGGAGACGGCCTCGTAGACCGACACGAGCGAGGACGAGCACGCCGTGTCGTTGGTGATGCTCGGCCCCTGGAGGTCGAGGACGTACGAAATGCGGTTGGCGATGATGGAGTACGCGGTGCCGGTGGGGAAGTAGACGTCGGTCCTGACGCCCTCGCGCTCCATGAGCTCCGCGTAGTCCGCGTGGCACACGCCCATGAAGACGCCGGTCTTCGTGCCCGCGAATTCGCTCGCGCGGTATCCGGCGTCCTCGATGGCCTTCCAGGCGAGTTCGAGGGCGAATCGCTGCTGCGGGTCCATGCTCTCCGCCTCGCGCGGGGAGATGTTGAAGAACGAGGCGTCGAAGCAGTCGGCCTGCTCGACGAACCCGCCCCAGATGCTGCTGGTCTTCTCGGCACCGCCCTTCGGGCTGCCGTACCAGCGTTCCTTCGACCAGCGCTCGGCCGGCACCTCGGAAATGAGCGACCGTCCGGCGACGAGGTGCTGCAGGAGCTCCTCAAGCGTGTCCGAGCCGGGGAATTTCAGGGCCAGGCCGATGATGGCGACGTCGTTCGTGCTCATGCGCCCCGCCTGTCCACGATCGTGTGCAATTTCAGCTCGGCGTCCGACGGGGTGACCGTCACGTCTTCTCTCTTCATCACGAATTGCCGGTGGAGGACGGCCGTCGACAGCAGACAGACGAACGCCTGGTCCTCCTTGGTGCTGATCTCCGCGTCGGGGGTGGACATGACCTTGTCCACGAGCTTGCGGGCGAAGACCGGATCGATGCAGTCGAGCTGCTTCAGCTCCGCGTCGGAGAGCAGAAGTTCCAGGTAGTCGGGCCGCTGCGCCTTGAACACGGCGCTGCCCGGCGCCTTGTACGGCTGCTTGCGCCGGGTGATGCTCACCTCGGGCAGCTCGCCGCGGAACGCCTTCTTCAGGATCTCCTTCTCGGTGAATCCGTCGTCGAACCGCAGATTCACCGATGCGGCCGCCCGCACCACCGCCGGATCGAGGAACGGGCACCGGTTCTCGACGCCGTGCGCGAGGCCCATGCGCTCGCCCTGCGTCGAGAGGAGATAGCCGGGGAGCAGGGTTTTGTACTCCAGCCACTGCGCCTTCTGGACGGGGGAGAGCGCCGCGTAGCCCGGTGTGGTGCCGACGAGGTCGAGCAGGTCCGCAAAGGGCTCGGTACGGTCCTTCACCAGGCGGGCGGCGAACCGGCCGTTCTGGTAGCGCAGCTCGTGCGAGAAGAGGCCGGGCAACTGCTCGGCGGAGAACTGCCGGAAGAGCCCGGCCATGTGCTTCTGGTGGGCCGGGCCGAAATGCGCCAGCTCGGGGTGGAGGGCGGCCAGCTTCGCCTTCCGCTCCTCGTCCGGCAGTTCGTTCCAGGACGCGCGCAGCAGCGTCTCGCGGAAGAGCGAATAGCCGAGGAACGCCTCGTCGGCGCCCTCGCCGCTGAGGATCGTCTTGATACCGGCCGTGCGCACGTGGCGCGACAGCAGATACATGGGGACGAATGCCGTGCGGAACGCCGGGACTTCGGCATGGTAGACGGCGGACGGGAAGGCCTCGGCGATGTCGGCGGCCGTCACGGCGATGGATGAGTGGCGGGTCCCCAGGTGCGAGGCCACGATCTGCTGGCTGCTCGACTCGTCGAAGGTGCGGTCCTCGAATTCCACCGAGAACGTGCGCACCTCGTACGGCGAGAGGTCCGTCGCGAGCCGGGTCACGATGGACGAGTCGAGGCCGCCGCTCAGATAGACGCCGACCTCGACGTCGCTGCGCAGCCGGAGCTCGACGCTCGTGCGGAGCGTCTCGCGGACGTACGCCGCCGCCTCGTCCTCCGAGCCCGTGAACGGGTCCGCGGTGACGCCGAGTTCCTCATAGGCGTGCAGGGCGCGGTGCTCCCCGCGCACGGTGAGGACGCTGCCCATCGGGAGCTGGCGGATTCCCCGGAAGGGGGTGCGGTCGGGCAGCGGTGTCCACACGGAGTAGATCGTTTCGAGCTCACGGGGGTCGAGCTCGAAACGAAAACCGGGGAAGGCGCGGAAGGCCTTCATCTCCGAGGCGAACAGGAAGGCGCCGGGGCGGTCGGAATAGAAGAGCGGGCGCTTGCCGTAGCGGTCACGGGCCAGGAAGAGCTCGCCCGACTCCGCATCCCGGATCGCGAACGCGAAGGCGCCGTTGAAGCGGGGCAGGCACGCGGGGCCCCATTCGATCCAGGACTGCAGGGCCACTTCGGTGTCGGAATGGGTGCGGAACGTCCGGCCGAGCCGCTCCAGTTCGGCACGGAGTTCGAGGTGGTTGTAGAGCTCACCGTTGAAGCAGATCCAGTACCGCTCCGAGGGGTCCGGCATCGGCTGCTGCCCCGAGGCGAGGTCGACGATCGCCAGCCGGACCATGCCCATCGCGATGCCGTCGTCGAGGTAGTAGCCCGCCTCGTCCGGCCCGCGGTGGCGGATGTGCGACAGCATCGCGGTGACGGTCTCGGGCGCCGCGCCGCCGCCCTGGAGCGACGGCGCGACGAATCCGGCTATCCCGCACATGCAGCGTCCCCTTGGCGTTCGGAGAGCTTTCCGGCCACGAAGGCGTCGATCGCGTCGAGCGAGACGAGGACGCTCGTGAGCATGTCCTCGTCCGAAATGCCGATCCCGAACTCGTCCTCGAGGAAGCCCATGAGCTGGATGTAGCCGAAGGAGTCCATGACCCCGGCCTTGAAGAGGTCGCTGTCGGCCGTGACGTCGCCGCCGAACTCGACCAGGAAACGGTCCTCGACGAACTGCCGGATCTTCTCTGTTCTGTCCACGATTCGTTCACGTCCTGTTTCGGCCGGGGGGAGGGGAGACGGGGGTGGGGGAGGAAGCAGGAGAGGAAGAAGGGGAGGAGACGCGGATGCCGTCGACCATGCGCAGCAGGGACTTGCCGCCCACTTCCTCGCATTCCAGCGGGGTGTCGTGGGCGAGCAGACCGCGGATGCTGTCCGTCCAGCGCACCGGCGCGACGAGCTGCTCGCTCAGCGTCCGGACGATCGCGCCCTTCTCGTAGGGGCGCCCGGTCACGTTGGCGATCACCGGGGTTACCGGCTCCGCGAAGGCGAACTGCCGGAGGAATTCCTCGAATGCGGCGCGGGCCGGCTCCATGTAGCGCGAGTGGAACGGGGCGCTGACGCGCAGCGGGACGCACCGCACGTCCCGGCGCTGCAGCGCCGCGTGCGCGTCCCGCAGTACGCCGGACGGGCCGGCGACGACGATCTGGGCGTCGGTGTTGTAGCCCGCCACGTCGACCCCCTCGACGCCGTCCTGCGCGAGGATGTCCCGCAGGCGCTCCTCGGGGGTGTCCATGACCGCGGTCATGCCGCCGCCGGACGCGGCGGCCATGAGCGCGCCGCGCCGCTGGACGAGCCGCAGGCCCGTCTCGAAGTCGAAAACCCCCGCGGCCAGCAGGGCGTTGTACTCGCCCAGGCTGTGCCCGAGATAGCAGTCGGCCTGCCGGTCCTCGCGGTGCGTACGCTCGAAGGTGTGCAGGGCGTTGACGGTGTAGAGGGCGGGCTGTGTGTATTCCGTGCGGGAGAGCAGGCCGTCGGGGTCGTCGCGGCACAGCGCGACGAGGTCGTAGCCCAGGAGGTCGCAGGCGAAACGGGTGAGCCCGGGGTAGCGGTGGAAGACGTCCGCTCCCATTCCCCGGAACTGCGCGCCCTGTCCTGGAAAGAGAATCGCGAATGGCATGGGGGCTTGGTGGTCCCTGTCTGCTGTGCGGTCTGCGCCGGGGTCCGGTCCGGCGCAGCGTCCGGCCGGCGGTGGGGGGTCGCCGGCCGGACGTCGCCTCATCGTGCGTCACCGTCCTTGCCGTGGCCTGGTCGGGACGCTGGCGGCGCCTTGCCGCTCGCGCTCCGGCACTTGCCGACTCCTTGCCGTCTGCTTGCCGTTGGGATGTCGTTGGCTGATTGGAGGTCTTGGAATGATTCGTTCCCTATGCCAAGATCACTTTCCGGAGGGGGGCGGTCACACCGAGCCCTGTCCACCGGCACAGCCCGCGCGTAGAACGACAGGAACCCGTATGCCCGCACCGCAGTCGCCGAGCACGTCGCCGCACACCGGACGGGCCGTGCCGCCCGGACCGCTGCTGCGCGTCCTCGGCCCCATGACGGCGCAGCACGAGGGGGACGACCTGCCGCTCGGTCCCCCGCGCCGCCGGACGCTGCTCGCGCTGCTGCTCATACGCCTGGGCCGGGTCGTGCCCACCGAGCTGCTCGTCGAGGAGCTGTGGCCGGACGGCCCCCCGCGGCAGGCCGTCGCCACGCTGCAGAGCCACGTCTCCCACCTGCGCGGCGTCCTGGACCCCGCAGCCGGCGGCGGCACGCCCTCGGTGCTGCGCTACCGGGCGCCCGGATACGTCCTCGAACTCGCCCCGGAGCGGACCGACGTCGGCCGCTTCGAGCAGTTGGTCACCGCCGGGCGGCAGCTGCTGGACCGCGACGACCCGCGCACCGCGCGCGACCGGCTCGCCGAGGCGCTGGGCCTGTGGCACGGCTCCCCGTACACGGAGTTCGGCGCGCACCCGCCGCTGGCCGACGAAACGATCCGGCTGGAGCAACTTCGGCTCACCGCCCTGGAGTCGTGCGCCGAGGCCGGACTCGCCCTCGGGGCCGCCGACGAGGTGGCCGCGGAGCTCGACCGCGAGGTGCGCCGGCACCCGACCCGCGAGCGGCTCGTCGGCCACCTGATGACCGCGCTCTCCCGGCTCGGCCGGCAGGCCGAGGCGCTGGAGGTCTACGAGCGCACCCGCAGCCATCTCGTCGAGGAGTTCGGGGTGGACACCGCCCTCGAACTCCAGCGGGTGCACACCGCGATCCTCCGCCAGGAGCCGGCCGTCGCGGAACCGGACGGCGGCGTACCGCCCGTACTGCCCGTACCGCCCGCCGAGCCCGCGGCCGAAGCACCCTCCGCCGCAGCCGCCTCGGAGCCGGACCGGCCCCGAGGGGGAGTCCCCTCACCGCTGGTCGGCCGGGACCAGGAGCTGCACCGCCTGGTGACCGCCGCGGCGGGCGCCCTCACCGGCCACGGCCACGTGGCGGCCGTCCTCGGCCCGGCCGGCGTCGGCAAGACCCGGCTGCTGACCGAGCTCGCCCCCGGCCTGGAGACCGCCTACGAGAACCTCGACGTGGTGTGGAGCCACTGCCACCCCGGCGAGGGCGTCCCGCCCTACTGGCTGTGGACCCAGGTCCTGCGCCGCCTCTCGGCCGCCCGGCCGGACGCCTTCCGCGCCGCCACCGCCCCCTTCGGCACACTCCTGGCCCCGCTGATGCCCGAACGGCTCGCCGGTCCCGAGACGTTGCCGGCCTCTGAGGCCGACTGGGCCCAGGCCCGCTTCCTCACCCATGACGCGGTCTGCGAGGTCCTGGTCGCCCTGGCCGACAAGCGCCCGATCGCGCTTCTCCTGGAAGACCTGCACTGGGCCGACACCCCCTCCCTGGAACTGCTCGCCCTGCTCGGCACCCGCCGCCAGGGCCGCTCGCTGAGCATCGTGCTCACCGCACGGGACTTCGCGGTCGACTCCGACGCCACCATGAGCCGGCTGCTGTCCGACGTCCTCAGGGGCCCCCGCACCGAGACGCTGCGGCTCGACGGGCTCTCCCGGCCCGCCGTCGCCGCCCTGGTCGAGGCCCAGGCCGGGCCGGGCGTGGACGCCGGCGTCGTCGAGGCGCTGCACCAACGCAGCGAGGGCAACCCGTACTTCGTCATGCAGCTCCTCTCCCTCCTCGGCGACGCCCGGCGCCTGCACGACAGCGGCGCCACGGACGTCTTCCTCACCCGGATCCCCACCGGCGTGCGCGAGGCGCTGCGCCAGCGCTTCGCCGCACTGCCCGAACAGGTCCTGAGCCTCCTGCGGCTGTGCGCCGTCATCGGTGACGTGATCGACACGGACCTGCTGCTGCGCATCGCCGACACCGAGGCCGAACCGGTCGTCACGGCACTGGAGTCGGCGATCCGCGCCGAACTGCTCGGCGAGGACCCGCACCACCCCGGGCGGCTGCACTTCGCCCACGCGCTGGTGCGGGAGACGCTCGTCGACGAGATCGCCCGCGACGAGCGCCACCGGCTGCACGCCCGCATCGCCGAGGCCCTGTGCGCCCGGCGGCACGGGGAGGTGGTGGGGGACGAGGAGATCGAACGAGTCGCCCACCACACCTGGAACGCCAAGGACGCCATCCACGCCGAGGAGGCGCTGCCCCGGCTGCTGCGCGCCGCCGAACACGCCGAGCAGCACCTGGCGTACGAACAGGTCGAGACCTGGCTGCGCCGTGCGGTGCACCTCGTCGGCTACCTGTCGCCCGACGACACCTCGGCCCGCGGCCTGGAGCAGCGGCTGCACATCCAGCTCGGCCAAGTGCTGGCCACCACCCGCGGCTACGGCGACGCCGAGGCCGAGGCGGCCCTCGGCCGGGGCCGCGCCCTGAGCACCGTCACGCACGCCCCCGAGGACCCGTCGGTGCTCTGGGCCCTGTGCGCAGCACTTCTGGTCACCGGCCGCTACGACGAATCGCGCCAGTTCTCCGGCCTGTCACGGGAGATCGCCGCCCGGACCCAGCACCCGGTCGCCCTCCTCGGCGCGGCCTACGGCGAGGGCATCGTCCTGCACCTCCGCGGCCGGCTGCCCGAAGCGCTCGGGGAACTGGAACACGCCGTCGCGATGGCCGACCGCTTCGCCCGCGAGGGGCACGAGCTGGCCCGCACCTTCCAGCACGACCCGCGCGTCTCCTGCCGCTCCTACGACGCCTTCACCCACTGGCTCCTCGGCGACCGGGAGGCGGCCGCGCGGCGCCGCGCGGAACTGCTGCGCCTGACCGGTTACGAGAGCCGCCCCTCCGACCGGTCCTTCGCCCTGTACGTGGACGCGGTGCTGGCCGCCTGGGAGGGCGACGCCGAAACGGCGCTGTCCACGACCGACGAGGGCGTACAGGTGGCGGCCGACCACGGACTGCTCTACTGGAAGGCGATGCTGAGCCTGCCCCGGGGCTGGGCCCTGACGCACTCCGGCCGGGAGGCCGAGGGCCTCGCGCTCATGCACGCCTCCCTGGACGAACTGCGGCTGTCCAGGAGCCACTTGCGCCTCCCGCTGCACCTGGGCCTGCTCGGCCAGGCCCAGCACCGCGCCGGGCAGCGGGAGGAGGCGAAGGACACTTTCCGCAAACTGCTCGCGGTTGTCGGCCACCGGCGTGAGCACGTCTATCTCGACCCCGCCTTGCCGGCCACGCGGCTCTTGCACGAACTCCTGGGGCGGGGTGCGGCGGAGTCGGTACTGGCGGGGTGACGGGGGGCGCCCCGTAAGGGGCGCGGGGCTGTTACATGTGCGGCTCCGCCGCGTGGGCGCGATCAGCCACCTGCGGGCGCGTTGTGGTCGATCGCGCAGTTCCCCGCGCCCCCGATGGGGGCGCTACAGCGCCCCCTCCATCGCGTCGCGCCAGATCGGCCCCGCCAGCGTGCCGCCGAACGCCTGGCCGATGACGGCGCCGCCGATGCTCTGCCCGTCGAGATCCTGCGGGCTCGCGGGGTCGCTGACGACGGTGGCCCCGGACAGCCCGGAGGTGTAGCCGACGAACCAGACCTGCTTGCCCGCGTCGGTGGTGCCCGTCTTCCCGGCGCTGGCTCGGCCGTTCAGCCCCGCCGGTTTGCCGGTGCCGTCCTCGACGACGCCCTTGAGCATGGCCGACACGGCGTCGGCCGTCCCCTGCGACACGGCCTGCCGGCAGCCGGCCTGCGGCACCGCGAGCTCCTTGCCGTCCGGACCGGTGACGGAGGTGACGGCGACCGGGGCGCAGTAGGTGCCGTGGGCGGCGAACACGGCATAGGCGTTCGCCATGTCCAGCGGGGTCAGGTCGTTGGTGCCCAGTGTCAGGGATGGCACGACCTGGAGCGCGTTCCCGTCGGCCTGGCGCGCGATGCCCAGCCGGCCGGCCATCGCGGCGACCTTGCACAGGCCCGTGTCGGCCTCCAGCTGGGCGAAGTAGGTGTTGACGGACTTGGCCATGGCCTCCGGCATCGCGAACGGGCCGACCAGGGACGGGCTGTCGTTGTGCACCTGCTGCCCGCCGCTCGTGTAGCCGTGCCCCGCACAGTCGGTCATGGCCGGCCACGGCATGGAGTACGGCGACGGATACTTCAGGTCCGGCCGGGCGCCGTCCTCCAGCGCCGCCGCCGCGACGACGGGCTTGAACGTGGAGCCGGTGGGAAAACCGAGCCCGCCGCCCATGGCCGTACCGACGTTGAGGTTCAGACCGGTCTCGTGCGCCCCCGTGCCATAGTCGCGGCTCTGGGCCATCGCCACGATCCGGCCGGTGCCGGGCTGCACGAGGGTCGTCGCCGCGGCCGCCTGGTCGGTGGTGTAGACGTGGGAGGTCACGGACTGCTGAACGGCCTGCTGCGCGCGGGGATCCAGGGTCGTACGGATCTGCAGGCCGCCGCGGTGCCACAGGGCCCGGCGGGCGGCGGCCGTGCTGCCGAACGCCGGATCGTCGAGGACGATCCGGCGGATGTAGTCGCAGAAGAACCCCTCGCCCTGCTGCGCGGTGATGCAGCCCTCGCGCGGCGGGTTCGGGTCGAGCTTCACCGGCGCGGCCATGGCCTGCCGGGCCTGCGCGGTGGTGATGGTGCCGTACTGGGCCATCTTGCGCAGGACGGTGTCGCGGCGCTGCCGGGCCAGCCGCGGGTTGACGATCGGGTCGTACGAGGACGGGGACCGGACCAGTCCGGCCAGCAGCGCCGCCTGAGGCAGGGAGAGGTCCGCGGCGTGGACGCCGAAGTACCGCTCCGCAGCGGCCTCGACGCCGTACGCCTGCTCGCCGAAGTAGGTGATGTTGAGGTAGTCGGTGAGGATCTCGTCCTTGGTGAGGGTCTTCTCCAGCTCGATCGCGTAGCGCAGTTCACGGATCTTGCGGTCGACGGTCTGGCGCTGGGCCTGCCGCACCGCCTTCGGGTCGTCGCCCGCCTCCTCGACGAAGATGTTCTTCACGTACTGCTGGGTGAGGGTCGAAGCGCCCTGCACGACACTGCCGTTGGTGGTGTTGCGGTCGAGCGCGCGCAGCACGCTCTTGAGGTCTATCGCGCCGTGCCGGTAGAAGCGGCTGTCCTCGATGTCGACGAGGGCCTTGCGCATCAGCGGGGCTATCCGGTCGCCGGGCACGACGGTCCGGTTGCGGTCGTAGACGGTGGCGATGAGGCCGCCGCTCGCGTCGTAGATGCGGGAGGACTGGGTGAGGGGGGAGGAAGTGAGGATGTCGGGAAGGCCGTTGAAATCATCGGTCGCGGCTTTGGCGCTCAGACCGAGTACGCCGACGGCAGGCATGGCCATGCCTGCGAGGAGGAGGCCGGCCAGTGCGCCGGCGGCGAGCAGTCGGTAGACGTTGGCGAGCGTCGAGCTGGTCCGGCGGGGGCGCGGCAGCGGCATGCCGGAACCATACGGGGCGAACCTATGGTTTCGCCCCGAAGTCGGCGGTTCCGGTGCGGGCTTCGGGGGCGCGGTTCGTCGGCTGCGAGCCGTGGGTGGCTGGTCGCGCAGTTCCCCGCGCCCCTTACGGGGCGCCCCCCTCGGCTCGTTGGCTGCGGGCCTGTTGTGGTTGCTCGCGCAGTTCCCCGCGCCCCTTACGGGGCGCCCCCGGCTCACGGCAACAGGCCCGCTGCCCCCAAGTCCCGCCAGAGTTCTGGCGGAACCGCAACACCGGCCAACCGCACATCTTCCGCGACCTCGGTCGCACTCCGCATCCCCACCAGCACCGACGCCACCGCCGCATCCCGCCCCGCCCACGCCAGCGCCGCCGCCGCAAGCGGCACCCCGTACCGCCGGCACACCGCGGCGATCCGCCGCACCCGCTCCACCACACCCGACGGTGCGGGCCGGTACTCGTATCGCGCCCCGCGGCACGGCTCCGCCAGCACCCCGCTGTTGAACACCCCGGCGGCGACAGCCGCCACCCCCTCCCGTCGGCACAGCGGGAACAACTCCCGCTGTGCGCTGCCGTCCAGCAGACTGCAGCGCCCGGCGCACAGCACCACGTCCGGATCCGTCTCGGCCACGAACCGCGCCAGCATGGCGCACTGGTTCATCGCGGCCCCGATCGCCCGCACCACGCCCTCCGCCCGCAACTGCGCCAGCGCAGGGAAGGCTTCGTCCGCCGCCTGCTCCCAGTGCTCGTCCGGGTCGTGGACGTACACCACGTCCACCCGGTCCAGACCGAGCCGCCCCAGGCTCGACTCCAGGCTGCGCAGCACCCCGTCGCGGCTGTAGTCGCGGATCCGCACCCGGTCCGGTGCGCCCGTGAACTCGGGCGCACCCCCGCTTCCCTCCGCGCCGAGCAGGCGCCCCACCTTCGTGGACACCGTGAACGCGTCCCGCGGACGCCCCCGCAGCGCCGCGCCGAGCCGCTGTTCGGACAGGCCCGCGCCGTAGTGAGGGGCGGTGTCGAAGTAGCGGATCCCGGCCTCCCAGGCCGCCGTCACGGCGCCCTCCGCCTCGGCCTCCGGCACCGGGCGGAACAGGCCGCCCAGCGGAGCGGCCCCGAAGCCGATCCGCGTGACGGGGACGCCGGTCCGGCCGAGTACAGAGGTTTTCATCATTCCTTCCGCCTCCAGTACGCCTCGATCTGTTCCAGCGAACGCCCCGCCGTCTCCGGCACGTTGTGCAGCACGTACCAGGCGGCCACCGCCGACAGCACCGCGAACACCCCGAACACCCCGCTGCCCAACGCCCGCAGCACGTCCGGGAACGCGAGCGCGAAGGAGAAGTTGAGCAGGTACTGGGTGAACGTCACCACGCCCATGCCGAGCGCCCGTGCCCGCAGCGGCAGCACCTCCGGGCAGTACAGCCAGAACACCGGGCCGAGGCCGAAGCCGAAGGCGAAGGTGTACGCGAAGACGCACAGCACGGCGAGGGCGGTGACGTGCGGGAAGAGCGCCAGCAGCACCAGCGGCGGGGCCTGGGCGGTCAGGGAGACACTCAACAGTCGTACTCTGCCCAGGCGTTCGATGAAGGGGAGGGAGAGCGCCGTCGAGAGGACCAGCGCCGCTCCGACACCGTAATTGGCCATGGTGCCCGCGCCCGCCCTGCCGGAGAAGATGACCGGCGCGTAGTACACGACCGCGTTGATGCCCGTGAAGACCTGGAAGAAGGTCAGGACCAGCGTCACCCGCAGCGCCGGTGCGTATTCCCCCAACAGCTCCCGCGCCCCCGCGTGTTGCTCCGCCAGGCTCGCGCGGATCTCCGCGACCTCCTCGTCCGCCGCCCGGGCGTCGGCGCGCAGCCCGCGCAGCACCCGGGCCGCCTCGGCCTCGCGGCCCCGCAGCATCAGCCAGCGCGGGCCCGGCGGGCTCGCGACGATGCCGGCCAGGAAGAGCGCCGCCGGGAGCGCCCCGAGGCCCAGCATCCACTGCCAGGCCCCCGCGTCCGACAGCGCGTCGTCGACGGTGTAGGCGAGCAGAATGCCGACGTTGACGGCGAGTTGGTACAGCGCCGTGATCCGGCCGCGCAGGTGCTTCGGTGCAAGCTCGCTGAGGTGGATCAGGCCGAACATGTTCGCCAGGCCCACCGCGATGCCCAGGACGAAGCGGGAGGCCAGCAGCACCGGGGCGTTCGGCGCCAGGCCGCAGCCCACCGAGCCCGCCAGGAACACGGCGCCCGCCAGGATCAGCAGATGCCGCCGGTCCCAGCGCCGTGCGGCCAGCGAACCGGCGACGATCGCGGGCAGGGCGCCGAGCAGGATCAGGCTGGTGACCAGACCCTGCCCGGTGGAGTCCAGCCCGAAGCGGTCCGACAGCGGCTCCAGCGCGCCGGAGATCGCGCCGGAGTCGTACCCGTACAGCACACCGGACATGCCGCCCAGCGCCGCCACGAGGTGCACCCGCCGGGGCACCCTCGCCACGGCCGGGTCGGCGGTGCCGGTTCTCGCCCGCATCTGTGCCACGGAACCTCCTCAGCGGACTTGTCGAAGTCCAGTGCGATTCCGCGCCCCGTAGGGGCGCGGGGAACTGCGCGATCAGCCACGGACCACCCGCAGCCGCAGTACTGCACTTCCAGCGGAGCGATGAGGTCTCCCGGGCAACTCCTCAAGGGAATGCGGCTGTTCGCTGCCGGAGCAAGAGGGCCCTCACGGCCACGGCCTGCCGACAGACAATGGACGGCACAGGAACAGAAGGCAATCATGGGCTCATGCCCGTCGCGGTGGGCATCCGTCCGAGGGAGAGGGAGCCGGGATGAACGAGGCCCCTGAGCACCTGGAACCGCTGCACCCGGAACCGCTCCACCTGGAACCGCGGCTGGAGCCGCCGCTCGCCCCGCTGCTGGAGTCCGGCGCGTTCCTGCACGCGCTCGCCGACGCGCTCGGCTCCCCGCTCGCCGTCCTGCTGCCCGACCGGATCGCGGAGAACGCGGAGCACTTCCGCGCGGTCTACCGGCGCCACCACCTCTCCGGCAGCGTCTTCTTCGCGCACAAGGCGAACCGGTCCAGTGCCCTGGTGCGACGGCTCGCCGTGACGGACGCCGCCCTCGACGCGGCCTCGCTCGGCGAGCTGCAGCACGCCCTCGGCGCCGGGTTCACCGCGGACCGCATCGTGGCCACGGGCCCCAAGGACCCGGAATTCCTCTGGCTGGCCGCACTGACCGGGGCCACCGTCCACATCGACGGCCAGGGGGAGCTGGAGGAGCTGGCGGGCCTCGTCCGCAAGCACGGCCTGCCCCGGGTGCGCGTCCTGCTGCGGCTGTCGGACTTCCGCGCGCCCGGCGTCCGGATCCGGTCACGGCCCAGCCGCTTCGGCACCTCCGCCGGGTCGCTCGACCGACTGCTGGACGCCCTCGAACGTCACCGCGACACCGTCGAACCCACCGGCACCGCCTACCACTTGGACACCACCAGCCTCGATGAGAAGGCGGTGGCCCTGGAGGGCTGCCTGCACGCCATGGACGCCCTGCGCCGCCGCGGCTTCCGGCCGCGCGCCGTCGACGTCGGCGGCGGCTTCGGCGTGAACTACCTCGCGCACGGCGACCAGTGGGACCGCTACACCACCGCGCTGACCCACGCCGTCCTCGGCCGGCGGCCCCCGCTGACCTGGGCCGGGCACGGCTACGGCCTGCGCGCCGAGAACGGCACGTTACGCGGCACCCTGGGCCTGTACCCCTCCCACCGCCCGGTCGCGGGCGCCGCCTACCTCGACGCACTGCTCTCCCTGCCGGCCCCCTCCCTCGGCCGCCCGCTGGGCGCCTTGCTGCTGGAGAACCTCTACGACCTGCACACCGAGCCCGGCCGCGCCCTGCTGGACCAGTGCGGGTTCACCCTCGCCCGGGTGCTGGAGGTGCGGCGGACCGACTCCGGCGAGCAGTTGGTGCGGCTCGCGGCGAAGGCCAGCGACATCGGTCTGGAGGAGCACGGCGTGCTCGTCGACCCCGTCCTCGTCGGCCGCGACGGCGACGCCCCGGGCGGGCCGCCGACCGGTGTGCACCTCACCGGCAGCCTGTGCCTGGAGAGCGACCTGATCACCCGCAGGACGGTGTTCCTGCCCCGCCCGCCGCGCCCCGGCGACCTGCTGGCCTTCGCCAACACCGCGGGCTACTGCATGGACTTCGGCGCCACCCGCGCACAGCGGCAGCCCCCCGCCCGCAAGGTCGCGGTCCACCGCGCGGCGGGCGGCTGGCAGTGGTGCCTCGACGAGCAGTACTGGCCGATCACGCGGCAGGGGGACCGACAGGCATGAGGTACGACAGCATCACCGAGGTCATCGGGAACACCCCGCTGGTCCGCATCGATCCGGCCGTGCACGGCCTGCGCCGCATCGACCTCTACGCGAAGCTGGAGATGCTCAACCCGTTCGGCTCCGTCAAGGACCGGGCCGCCTGGCACATGGCCCGGCCCGGCCTGCCCGGCGCCGTCCGGCGCGGCGAGACCGTCGTGGAGCTGTCCAGCGGCAACACCGCCAAGGCGCTGGCCCTGATCGCCGGCATGCACGGGCTGCCGTTCAAGAGCGTCACCAACCGGATGCGCATCCCGGAGATCAAGGACCTGTTGCTGCTGCTGGGCGCCGAGATCGAGGAACTGCCCGGCCAGACCGAGTGCCTGGACCCGACCCTCACCGAGGACCCGCTGACCCTCTTCCACCGCGAGCTCACCCGGCCCGGCAGCGCCCACCTGCACACCGACCAGTACTTCAACGACCGCAACACCGAGGCGCACGCGACGGGCACGGGCCCGGAAATCGTGGCCGACCTCGACGGCCGCGCCCCCGACTGGTTCATCGCCTGCATCGGCACCGCGGGCTCCTCCACGGGCGTGGCCCGCGTGCTGCGCGCCCACGACCCGGACGTCCGGGTCGTCGGACTCGTCGGCAGGAAGGCCGACTTCATCCCCGGCATCCGCACTGTCGACGAGGTGCACGAGGTGGGCCTCTTCGCCCCGGACACCTACGACACGATCGAGGCCGTCGGCACCGACGAGGCCATCGACGGCATGCTCACCCTGGCCCGCCGCTGCGGCATCCTCGCAGGACCGACCGGGGGAGCGGCCTACTACGGGGCGGTGCGCCATCTGCGGGCCGCCGAGGAGGAGTTGACGGAGCGCGCCACCGCGGTCTTCATCGTCTGCGACCGCGGCGAGAGCTACCTCAGCTATGTCCGCCGGCACCGCCCCGAGCTGTTCAACCGGCCGCCGGTGAAGAACTCCGTGGCCACCCTCACCCCCGCCGAAGTGCAGTCGGCGGCGGCCGTCGGCATCGCGGCCGCCCAGCGGTGGATCGCGGAACAGCAGCCCCTGGTGATCGACCTGCGCAGCCCCTTCGCCTACGGCGCCCTGCACATCGAGGGGTCGATCAACATCGTCGACGAGATCTTCGACGAACTCCTGCGGGGCGGCCTGCCGTTCAGCAAGCAGCAGCCCGTCCTCCTGGCCTGTCCGGTCGGCGAGCAGTCCGCCCGCTACGCCGCCCTGCTGGCCCGCATGGGCCACCCCGACGCGCGCAGCCTGGCCGGCGGCATCATCGCCTGGCGCGACGCGGGCGCCCCGCTGGTGCGTGAGTGACATGACCGGACCGCTGGAGGACCTCGCCGCCTGGCAGCACGCCCTGCGCGCCCAGTTCCCGATCGTCGTCGCGCACCCGGAGCTGGCCTACCTGGACAGCGCGGCCACCTCCCAGAAGCCGCAGGCCGTCCTGGATGCCGTGCAGCACTACCTCACCACGAGCAACGCCAACGCGGGCCGGGGCACGTACCCCTGGGCCAACGCCACGACGGCGCTGGTGGAACGGACCCGCGCCCGGGTCAAGGAGTTCCTCGGCGACCCGGCCCCCGACCGCTCCGCCGTGCACTTCACCGCCGGCACGACGGACGGCCTGCGCACCGTCGCCCGCGACTGGCTGCCCGCGCACCTTGCCGACGGGGACGAGATCGTGGTCCCGTTCGCCGACCACGAGGCCAACCTGACGCCCTGGCTGGAGGCCCGGGACCTGCTGGCACGTCAGGGTGTGCGGATCCGGGTGCGGGAACTGCCGTACCAGGAGGACTCCGGCGACTACGACCCGGCGGCGCTGGCCGCCGTCGTGGGCCCGCGCACCCGCTTCGTCGCGGCCACGCACGTGCACCACGTCTACGGCGGCGACATGAACGTCCACCGCATCCGGCAGGCGGTGGGCCCGGACGTGCCCATCTGTCTGGACGCGGCCCAGAGTGTCGGCCATCTGCCGGTCTCCGTGGCCGAGTTGGACGTGGACTTCGTGGTCTTCTCCGCGCACAAGGCGCTGGCCCTGCCGGGCACGGGCGCGGTGTGGTCACGCGGCCGCCGCGGCCCGCGCTTCTCGCCGGGCGGCTGGGACGGGACCCCGAACACGGTCGGCATCGCGGCGCTCTCGGCGGCCCTGGACTGGCTGGAGGAGGCGGGCCCGGACCGCATCGCGCAGTGGTGCACGGCCCTGGCGGCCCGGCTGACCGACGGCCTGAGCCGGCTGCCCGCCTACCGGGTGCTGGGCTGCGGCCTCAGCCTGGCGGCGGACTCCCGCGTGCAGCGGCGCACCGCGATCGTCACCTTCCGGCACCGCGACATCGGCTCCGGCGACCTGGGCTTCATCCTCTTCAGCCACGGCTTCATGGTCCGCACGGACAACCACTGCCAGGCCGGGGCGGGGGAGCGGGAGCACTCCGTGCGGGTCAGCCTGCACGTCCACAACACCGCGGAGGAGATCGACGGCCTGCTCACCGTCCTCGCCGGCCTGCCGTGAGGAGTCGGAGCTTCTCGATCGTCAGTCCGATGGTGTTGACGGAGTCCCGGATCCGGTCGTTCTGCTGGTGGCTGCCGACCTTCTCGCTGACGTGGTCGCGGGCCTCGGCGACCAGGTCCCCGATCATGACGAGGACCGTGGCCGTCGTGACCTGCCCGCTCGTCACCGAGTCGATGTCCCAGTGCGCGTGGACGCCCAGTTCCACGACGAGCACGGTGATCATCAGCGCGGACCAGATGCCGGTCTTCTTCAGGAACGCCACCAGGTTGACGTTCTCGTGCCGGATGGCGATGGCCATGCTGATCAGCAGGACCAGCCCGGCCACGACGGCGAGGGACTTCCAGGACCGGTGGAAGACGTCCATGCCGAGGGCCAGCAGCACGAGGACCCAGGCGGTGCCCTGGACGAGGGCGCGCTCGTCATAGGCGCGCGTTGCCGGTGTCTGCGTCATGCCTCTCAGGGTAGGGGGAGGTGTCCGGATATCAGGTGTTATCGGGTGTGATGGTTTTCCGGCCCGAGGGCAGCGGCGCCGAGTCGGCCGCCCCAAGTCGCCTGTGAGGTTCAGGTGTTCAAGTGCGGCAGGAGCACATCAAGATTTACCCCGGCGCCGTTGATCGCCTCGAACGACAGTGCCACGATGGCCGAGTCGCAGATCATGTGGGCTCGCCAGGGGGAAGCAGCACCATGAGTTCTCAACTGACCGTGGGCGTCATTCTCGCCGTCATCTGTCTCGTCGCCGCTCTCGTCGTCCTCGCCGTTGCCCGCAGCAGCCGGAACGGCACGCTCGGCAGAAACGCCTTCGTCGGCGTGCGCACCCGGGAGGTCCGCAGCAGCGACGCGGCCTGGCAGGCCGGGCAGCTCGCGGCCCGGCGGCGCTACCTGCGGCTGGTGCCGGTACTGCTCGTCGCCGGAGTCGGTGCTCTGGCCAACGGCCTTGCCGGCGGGCCCTCCTGGGTCTTTGTCGCGATCGTCGCAGCGAGCGGGGCGGTGGACGTCGCCATCGCCGTCTCGGCCACCGCCGCGGCCAACGCCGCCGCACGCCGCGAGCACCACGGGCCCGCCTGAACCGGCCCGCGCGGCACGCCCCTTCCGATTTCCGGTGGCGGAGGCGACTCCCTCCGCCACCGGTCCTCAAGCGCCGGCCTCCTCCTCTGCATGCCCGCAAGCGGAGCGCCGGCCTGCCGCCGTCCAGGCGGTGAAACCTGTTTGCAACGACTCATCGAAGGTACCTCAATGAAGCTGAAGAAGAGTGCTGCGCTCGCCTGCGCAGCGGCCGTCCTCACCGTGGGTGTCGTCTCCGGCACGGCGGCCGTGGCCGCCCCCGCGAAGAACTCCGGGGTGACCGCGTCGCTGTCCGGCAAGGCTGCCAAGCACACCATCAAGTACTCCGACGAGGACATCGTCGGTCTGCTCATCTTCGCCAAGGGCAAGGCAGCGGACGAGCACCCGGACCTGGCCAAGCAGATCCGGGCGCACCGCACGCCCGAGGCCGACAAGGTGACGCCCGAGCAGATCGCGGAGTTCACCAAGGAGCTCAAGGCGATCGACGCCGACTTCCACGACAAGGTCACCGTCCCCGTCCAGATCAACGACCCGTACGCGGCCAAGGCCGGTATGGAGCGGCTGAACGACGACATCAAGACGTTCATCGCGCAGCACAAGAAGTTCGGCAACAGCCCGGACCGTGCCAACGGCTGGGCCTGGCACGACGCCAACGTCCTGATCGAGATCAACGTCCTCGGTGCCATCAATGCCATCGGCTACGCGAACGGCGCCGTCGCGACGGAGGTGGCCTTCACCCTCGTCGTGGTCCCGGCCGCGGTGAGCTACGGCTTCGACATGAGCAAGTCGAACAGCCTGGACGCCGGCAACTTCGTCTCCGCAGTGGCCAAGGGTCTCTGACCCACCGACACCCTGCCGGGCCGCGTCGCGCACAACGCGGCCCGGCAGGGCCCCATTTACCTGCGCATTCGCCTGCACGAGACCCGACCCGTACCAGCGCCGCATAGGGGCCATGCCCGGATGACCAGTACGTCCACAGAAACCCACCCCGGACCGACGGCAACCCGGACCGGATCCGCACGCCAGCTCCTCCTGTTCGTCACCGCCTGTCTGCTCGTCTTCGGCTATCTCGCCCTGTCGCTCTTCTACACGATGCCGACCAACGCGCTGAGCAGCCGCCACTCCAAGGGGATCCGGCCGGCCCTGAACATCCTCACGCCGGAGAACTGGGCGTTCTTCACCCGGAACCCGGAGGGCGAACAGATCGGAATCTATTCCTACGGAGCCGACGGCTCGGTGCACAACCTCCTGAACACGCCTCAGGGTTCACCCGCGAACCTCTTCGGCCTGTCCCGCACCCAGCGGGCCCAGGGGCCGGAGATCGGCTTCTTCAGCACGAACGCCACGCAGCACTGGTCCGGCTGTGCCGGCTATCTCGACGACTGTCTCCGGGAGGCGTCGAAGAAGCCGGCGCTGAAGGTGAACAACACCAGCCCCGTGCCGACGGTCTGCGGTGAGGCCTACCTCACCCGGGAGACGACGGTGCCGTGGAGCTTCCGCAACCAAGTCTCCTACGACCGGCGCGTCGAGCACGTCGCCCACCTGGACATCCGATGCCGATAATGCCCGCCGTACAGTCCCTCGCCGACCGCCTGGCCGCGCGCACCGCCCGGCACGACATGCGCTCCCGCTGGTTCGGCATCGGGCGCACCGTCATCGCGGTGGCCCAGCTGAGCTTCATGCTGCTGACCCCGGTCAAGGCCCTGCTCGTGCCGGTCGTCGGTATGGCCGACTACCCGCACTGCAACTCCGTCCGCGCCGCCTCCGCCATGTGCCTCGGCGATGCCGGAGCCGGCCCCGAGGTGCAACGCTGGCTGCTGATCGTGATCCTGGCGGTGGCCGCCAGCGGATACCGCCCGCGCTGGACGGCGATTCCGCACGCGTGGGCCACGTACTCGATCGCGGTCAGCATCGCCGTGCCCGACGGCGGCGAGTCCGTCGCCATGATCATGTGCTTCCTCATGATCCCCATCGGCCTGGCCGACGACCGCACCTGGCACTGGCAGCAGCCCACCCGGGAACTGGCCCCCTCGTGGCGCACGATCACCTTCGTCGCGTTCCTGGCCATCCGCGTGCAGATCGCGTACCTCTATCTCGACAGCGCCATCAGCAAGTTCGGCGTGGCCGACTGGGCCAACGGCACGGCCGAGTACTACTTCCTGCGCGACAACATGTTCGGCGTGGGACAGCCCTGGGACGGGCTCTTCCTCGCGCTGTCCAAGAACGCGTTCGTCGTGGTCGCGCTCACCTGGGGCGCGCTGATCATCGAGATCGCCATCGGCGTCTGCGTCCTGGCCTCCGACCGCTGGCGCAAGGCGGGACTGGCCATGGACATCGTGCTGCACGGCTCGATCATCCTCACCATGGGCCTGTGGAGCTTCGCCCTGGTGATGATCGGCTCGGCGGTGGTATGCGCCACGCCGGAGGGCCGCGCCCCGTCAGGGGCGCGGGGAACTGCGCGACCAGCTACCGACGACCTGCAAGTGCAGGTCAGGCCTCCGTCACCGGTTCACTGATCCGGAACCGGCTCCCGTTCCGCGGGCCCAGCCGAGCTGCAAGGCTCACCCGCCGGGCCGCACCGTCCACCGTGAACTCCCGGCTCGCCTGGGCGAGATGGGTGCTCTTCTGCCCCCGGTACCGGAAGAACACGCTGATGCGGTGCTGCCCGGCAGTGACGGGTATGTCCTGGGTACCCCATTTCATGGCGTACTCCCGGCCGTCGATCTCGACGACCGGGTACGTCAGGAGGTGATGGAACAACGCCGCGGTGGGGAAGGGCCTGACCTCGACTGCGACAACTGCCTTGTGAGCGACCATGGTTGGATGCTACCGCCCGGTGATCACTCCCGTCACTCCCCTCCCTTGAGTCGCTCCAGACCCTCCAGCCCCGCCGGGAGGGCCTCCGTGTGCACGACACCCAGTCGCTGTGTCGCCCGGGTCAGCGCGACGTACAGGTCGCTCGCGCCGAACTCCGCCGGCTCCGCGACGATCACCGTGTCGAACTCCAGCCCCTTGGCCTGGCGCGGATCCAGCAGCACCACCGGCCGGGTGAGATCCGGAGCGGCCCCGCAGGACGCGTCCGGGAGGACGGCGGCCAGAGCGGGCAGCAGGTCGCGCGGGGCGATCACCGCGAGCCGGCCCTCGGCGCGGCCCTCGCGCAGGACCGCGTCGCGCACCGCCCCCGGCAGGTCGCCGGCGCGCAGCGCCCAGGGCCGTACGCCCGTGGAGCGCACCGAGCGCGGCGGTGCGAAGGAGGCGTCGGCGGACCGGACGACGTCCGCCGCCACGTCCATGATCTCTGCGGGCGTGCGGTAGTTGACGCCGAGCCGGACGTGCTCCCAGCGGTCGCCGACGTGGGGCGGGAGGATGTTCTCCCACGCGCCGCAGCCGCCCGGCTCG
Source organism: Streptomyces sp. NPDC002536 (assembly GCF_053594995.1). Classification (NCBI taxonomy): domain Bacteria; kingdom Bacillati; phylum Actinomycetota; class Actinomycetes; order Kitasatosporales; family Streptomycetaceae; genus Streptomyces; species Streptomyces sp. NPDC002536. The sequence continues at coordinate 5,266 of NZ_JBSFWU010000046.1, read as the reverse complement.
GCGGTCTGCGCCGGGTCGCCGACCAGCGTCATCGAACGGGTCGGACAGCGCCGCATCAGCAGCCGCCACGCCATCGCGGACAGCTCCTGCGCCTCGTCCACGATGACGTGGCCGAACGCCCAGGTGCGGTCGGCGGCGGCGCGCTCGGCCGCGCTGCGGTGGTCGGCCTCCTCGTGCCGCTCGGCCAGCCGCTCCGCGTCGACCAGGTCGTGGGCGGCCAGCACCTCCGAGTCCTCGTCCTCGCGGTCCTCGAACTCCTGGGTGCGGGAACCGTAGGAGAGGTCGAGCACGCCCTGCGCGTAGGCGATCCGCTCCTGTTGCGCGGCCTCGGCGGCGGCGCGGGCCGCGGAGTCGTCCTCGCCGAGGAGCTCGGCGGCCTCGTCCAGCAGCGGTACGTCCGCGGGCGTCCAGGCGCCGCCCGCACGCCGGATCGCCGCGGCGTCCGCCTCCGGGAGGTGCACGGGCTCTTCGAGGAAGTCGGCGACCAGCTGCTGCGGGGTGAGGGCCGGCCACAGCTCGTCGACGGCGGCGTGCACCTCGGCGCTGGCCGCGACGGCCTTGCCGAGCTGGGCGACGTCGTCCGGGCCGAGGAGGTTCGGCCCGCCGTACGGGTCCGCGCCGAGGCGGTCGGCCAGTTGGGCCGTGAGCGCGTCGATCACGGCGAACGCGAAGTAGGGACGGGCCAGGTTGTGCGGCAGCCCGGTCTCGCGCGCCCGGCACCGGGCCGCCTCCACGATCTCCGCATCCAGCCGCAGCTCGCCGTCCTCGTGGTCGATCACGATCCCGGGCTCGGGCAGCGCCTGCCGGTCGCGGACGAACCGCGCCAGCGCCCCGGCCATGGCCGCGCCGCCCTTGACCTCGGCCGCCCGCGGGGTGTCGGTACCGGTGGCGGTCACGCCGGGGAAGAGCTCGCCGGGTGTGGCCAGCAGCACGCCCGTCTCGCCGAGCGAGGGCAGCACCTCGCCGATGTAGCCGAGGAACGCCGGGTTGGGCCCGACGATCAGCACGGCCCGGCGGGCGAGCTGCTCCCGGTGGGCGTACAGCAGGTACGCCGCGCGGTGCAGGGCGACGACGGTCTTGCCGGTGCCCGGGCCGCCCTCGACGACGAGCACGCCGTGGTGCGGGGCGCGGATGATGCGGTCCTGCTCGGCCTGGATGGTCTGCACGATGTCGTGCATCCGCCCGGTGCGCGCCGAGTCCAGCGCGGCCAGCAGCACCGCGTCCGCGTCCGTCCCCTCGTGGCCGGTGCGCTCGGGGTCGGTCAGGTCCAGGATCTCGTCGTGCAGTGCGGTGACCCGCCGCTGCTCGGTGCTGATGTGCCGCCTGCGGCGCAGCCCCATCGGGGTGTGCCCGGTGGCGAGGTAGAACGGCCGCGCGACCTCGGCCCGCCAGTCGACGACCAGCGGGGTGCGCTCCGCGTCGTCGCTGCGTATGCCGATGCGCCCGATGTGATGGTCGCGGCCGTCGCGGAACTCCAGCCGCCCGAAGCACAGTCCGTGCTCCCCGGCGTCGAACGCGGCGAGCAGCCCGGACTGCTCGGCCACCGCGACGTCCCGCTCCAGGCGTGCCTGAAAGGTGCGCCCGTCCCGGCCCAGGGCCTCGCGCACCGACTCCTCGGCGCGTGCCCGCAGTTCGGCGAGCCGCGCGTACAGCAGATCGAGGAATTCCTGCTCGTGCTGCATTTCCTCGTTTGACAATTCGGCTCCCGCCCCGATAGCATGTCCCCATAAGGCTTCTCCCTGGCCTGAATTGAACCGGACAGGGAAACACTCAATATACGCAGAGAAATACCCCGGGCGTCAATCCGCTCCGGGGTATTTTCCGTCCCGGGGATGAATGCGGGTTTCCGTTTGCGGCCCCGCGGACAGGGATCCCGGGGTGCGCGTGCTCTGTACCGTCACCGGATCCTCCTCGCATGCCAGGGCCCTGCTGCCGCTGGTCTCAGCGCTGGCCGCGGCGGGTCATGCCGTGCTCGTCGCCGTGCCCCCGCCGTTCGTGCCCGGCTTCGCGGGCCGTCCGGTGCGGGTCGCGGGGGTCATGGCGGATCTCCATGCGTATATGGCCCGGCGGTTCCGCGGGGGCGGGGCCGCCGAGCCCGGACCGCCGGGGGCGGGGGCCGTGGAGTTCTTCGCGGGCCCCCACCTCGCCGACAGCTGTGCCTCACTGCTGCCCGCCGCCCGCGACTTCGGCCCCGACCTGCTGGTCCGTGACGGCGGCGAGCTCGCCGGGTGCCTGGTGGCCGAGGTGCTGGGCATCCCGCATGTGGCGGCGCCGTCCGGCGCGGCCAACCACCTCGACCCGGTGCGCCTGTTGCCCGTCCTGAACGGGCACCGCGTCCGGCTGGGACTGCCCGCCGAGGACGATCCGCACTGGATCCACCGGTACGGCCGCATGGACTGCATGCCGCCCGCCTTCTCGTTCATGACCCACCCGGCCGCCACGACCTTCGCCTACCGTCAGCCGGCGGACGTCGACCCTGCCGAGGTCCTGCCCCACTGGATGGCCGAACTGCCCACGGACAGACCGCTGGTGCTCGCCGCCGTCGGCACCGTGCTGCCCCTGCTGGCCGGGTTGCCCGGGGGCGCCTTCGGCGCCGTGCCGGTGCTGAACGCCGTCGTCGCAGGGCTGGCGAAGCTGGACTGCGTGGCCCTCGTCGCCACCGGCGGTCTCCCGGTCGAGCACGACCCGGCACACGGCGGCGTGCACCTGGTCGACCGCTTTCCGCAGCCCCTGCTGCTCCGGTGCGCCCAACTGCTCGTCACCCACGGCGGATACAACAGCATCAGGGAAGCAGTGGGCGCCGGCGTGCCCATGGCCGTGGCGCCCTGCTTCGGCGACCAGCCGGGCAACGCGGACCGGGTGCAGGAGCTCGGGCTGGGCGGCCGGCTCGCCGACGCGGGCGAGATCCCGGACCCCGGCCGGGTCGCCGCCGTCTGCGGGCAGGTGCTGGACAGCCCCCGGATCGCCGGTGAAGTGCGCTGCGCCCAGCGGCAGATACTGACACTGCCGCCCGTCGAGTCGGCCGTCGCCGACCTGGAACGGCTCGCGCACGGGGTGCTCTGACCGCGCCGCCGACGTGCGGCGTATCGTGCGGGAAGCAACCTTCGAGCAGGGGAGGGCACATGAGCGTCGCGGTCGACCACCGCCACGTCGAGGTGAACGGCATCAGGCTGCACATCGCCGAGCAGGGGGAGGGCCCGCTGGTCCTGCTGCTGCACGGCTTCCCCGAGTGCTGGTACTCCTGGCGCCACCAGTTCGCGCCCCTGGCCGCGGCCGGGTACCGGGTGGTGGCACCGGACCAGCGCGGGTACGCCCGCAGCGACCAGCCCGGCGACATCGCCGCCTACAGCCTGCTGCACCTCACCGGCGACGTGATCGGGCTGATCCACGCGCTGGGCGAGGAGCGCGCCGTCGTCGTCGGCCACGACTGGGGCGCCCCGGTCGCCTGGACGACGGCGCTGCTGCGCCCGGACGTGGTGCGCGCGGTCGCCGGGCTGAGCGTCCCGCACCTGCCGCGCGGTGCGGCGCCCCCGCTGTCCGCGCTGCGCGCGGTGCTCGGGGACGGGTTCTACCAGCAGTACTTCCAGGAACCGGGCGTCGCCGACGCCGAGTTGGCGCAGGACCCGGCGGCCACCTTCCGCAGCCTCCTGTCCGGCAGCTCCGGCGACAGCCCGGCCACCGACCCGCCGCGCCCCTGGGTCGTCCCCGAGGGCGCCACGCTCCTCGACACCATGCGGGAGCCGAAGGAACTCCCCGCGTGGCTCACCGAGGAGGACGTCGAGGTCTTCGTCCGCGAGTACGCGTACCACGGCGACCGCGCCTTCACCGGCGGCCTGAACTGGTACCGCAACATCGACCGCAACTGGGAGCTGCTCGCCCCCTTCGCCGGCCGTGGCATCGAGGTCCCGGCCCTCTACGTGTCCGGCGACCGCGACCTCGTCCGCGGCTTCCCCGGCATGGACCAGGTCCTCTCCTCCCTGGACCGGATCCTGCCGCGGCTCACCCGCAGCATCACCCTTCCCGGCTGCGGCCACTGGACCCAGCAGGAACGCCCCGGCGAGGTCAACGCGGCCCTGTTGGAGTTCCTGGCCTCGGTGCCCCGGTAGGGCTTGCGCCCCGTCAGGGGCGCGGGGAACTGCGCGATCGGCCACGACGCACCCGCAGTCGACGTCGGTGGCTGGTCGCGCCCACGCGGCGGAGCCGCAAATGTCAGCAGCCCCGCGCCCCTGACGGGGCGCTGGTCATCCCAGCGACTCCAGGTCGTGGTTGAGCTCCACGACGTTCACGTGCGGCTCGCCCAGGAAGCCCAGGCTGCGCCCGTCGACGTGCGCGTCGACAAGCCTCCGCACCCGCCCGGCGGGCAGCCGACGGGCCCGGGCCACCCGGGCCGCCTGCTCGCGGGCGTAGGCGGGGGAGACGTCCGGATCCAGCCCCGAACCGCTCGCGGTGACCGCGTCCGCCGGGACGGTCCGCGGATCGACCCCGTCGAACGCGGCCACCGCGGCCCGGCGTTGGCCGACGGCCGCGACCAGGTCGGGGTCGGTGGGGCCGAGGTTGGACGCGCCGGAGGCCGTCGGGTCGTACGGGCCCGCCCCCTTGCCCGCGTCGGCGGCGGACGGGCGGGGCTGGAACCACCGGGGATCGGGACGCAGTTGCTCGGCCGGGTCCGCCGGATTCCGCTTCGGCAGGGCGAAGTTCTGGCCGAGGAGCGCGGAGGCGACGGGCCTGCCGTGGTCCTCGATCAGGGAGCCGCCGGCCTGGCGGGGGAAGACCGCTTGCGCGATGCCGGTGACGGCCAGGGGGTAGGCGATGCCGGTGACGACCGTGAACACCAGCAGGATGCGCAGAGCCGACAAGTACTGCCGGGCCGCGGACGGGAGACGCAGGAGCATGAGGACTCGCCTTCTTCGCCTTCTGACTGCCGTCAGTGGAGGCCGGGGACGAACTGGACGGCCAGGTCGATGAGTTTGATGCCGACGAAGGGCAGGACGAGGCCGCCGAGGCCGTAGAGCCAGATGTTGCGGCTGAGCAGGGCCGCCGCGGACGAGGGCCGGTAGCGCACGCCGCGCAGGGCGAGCGGGATCAGCGCGATGATGATCAGCGCGTTGAAGATGATCGCGGAGGAGATGGCCGACGTCGGGCTGTGCAGCTTCATGATGTTGAGCCTGTCGAGGCCGGGGTAGGCGACCGCGAACATCGCGGGGATGATCGCGAAGTACTTCGCGACGTCGTTGGCGATGGAGAAGGTGGTCAGCGCACCGCGGGT
>NZ_JBSFWU010000045.1:0-57270 GCF_053594995.1 Streptomyces sp. NPDC002536 | reverse complement strand
CCAGCACGACATCGATCCGCTGTGCAACGTCCAACTGCGGCTTGCGAATCGCCGTTTCGAACTGACCGATGTACGAGCCCGAGCAGAACACCCGCATCCCCAGCTCCTGCTGTGTCAGCCCGGCGGCCTCGCGGCGCCGCTTCAGCTCCCTGCCGAAGAAGCCCCAGCCGATGCGGGACTGCCCCAGCCATCCACCCTTGGCCACAGGGTAACTCCCCTCGTTTACACGGGCGTTGCACGGCGCGCCCCTCTCCCGACCATAGCCCCGCCCCGCCACTCTGTGAGGACACCCAACGCACACAACCCGAAGGAGGCGTTCCGTGTCCTACCGCGTGGGGGCATACGTCGTCGACCAGCGCACCGGCACGCTCGCGCAAGTGATGGGGCACGTCGGACCGCGTGTGCAGATCAGACGTCCCGACGGCGGCCGTGAATGGGAGGCGCCCCCGCGCGCCCTGCGGCTCGCGACCCGCGACGAGTGCGTGGCCGCAGGGGTGCGCCCATGACACAGCAAGTCACCGCAACAGCCCCCGACACCAAGCGACTGGTCGCGCAAGCCGCCCCCGGCACCGTGATCGTCACCCCCTGGGGGACACCGTTCAGCGAGCACGGTGCGCTCGCCCGGCTCACCGTGAGCGGTTACGGTGCGCACCGGCGCGCGGAGGGCCGGTTCACGGGCCCGGTTGTGCTCACCCCGTCGCCGTGCCCACCGCAGCCGCGCAACGTAGTCGCCGAGGGCGAGGTGTCCACGACGGCGGTCACCGATGCGGAGTTCTGCGACCGCACGGCGCTCGCGTTCGTCCTCGGCATCCGGCTGCCGCACTGCCGTCAGGAGGTGGCGTACAAGCGCCGCGGCGCGCGGCCGGTGTGGCTGCACGGGCTGGACGACGCCGGAGAAGCGCACTCCTGGGCCTGTGTGATGTTCCGCGACGACACCCCCGAGGCGCTCGTCTGGCAGGGCGGCCCGCGCCGCCTGTGGGACGAGGCGGAGGAGGCCTACGCCTGGTGGGCCCGCCAGGGCGAACCGCGGCACGACCGGTTCGGTCTGACCGTCACCCGCAGCGGGCATGCTGTCTGGCTCGACTCCCCTGGAAATGCGGTCGGTCCACGCGCGCGTTGAGCGAAGATGGAGCCATGGGCAAAGACTCGGCCGAGGCGCTCCGGAGGATCGCGGAGGCAGTCGAGCGGGAGCGTGACGACGCCACCCGCCGCTGCCCCGTGTGCGGTACGCAGACGCAGGTCGTTGCCACGGAGGAAGTGACGACGGGAAGCAGCAGCCCGCCGGCCGTCAATGTGAGAGCGGAGTGTGATCGGAAGTGCGCGAGCCTGCCATAGCCCGGCCGCTGGGTATCACCTGCCCGAACGGGGAGTGCGGCGGGACGATGACCAGACACGGTGACGTGTACGTCTGCCCCAAGTGCGGTTACCAGCTCTGATACAACCGGAAACCGGGGGCACCCCAGGGCCCCTCCCCCGTACCGAACGAACGGCCCCCATGACCGACCGCAAGTCCTCCCCCGCGCCGCGCGGTGCGTTCGCCTGCCAGTGGTGCCAGGGCACCGGCTTCGCGGCGCGCCCGGCCGCGTACGTGTCCGGCATCGATCCCTTCGCCGGCCCGGCCGAGACCGTGCGGCGCGCGGGGCAGTGCCGGCACTGCCGGGGCACGGGGGTGTACGACTCCGCCATGGATCCCACCCTGGACCACCCGGAGTGACCCGCGCGCCGGCCCGCGGCCGGGATGCGCCGTACGGCCCCTCCGGCGATCCTGGAGGGGTCAGGCACTCCTAAGGAGGACGGCCATGTCCATGCTCGACAAGCTCAAGGGTCTGCTGAAGGGCCACGAGGATACGGCCCGGCAGGGCGTCGACAAGGCGGGTGACGCCTTCAACGAGAAGACCCAGAACAAGTACCAGAGCCAGGTCGACACGGCGCAGCAGAAGATCAACGAGCAGCTCGGCAGCGACAAGCCCCAGGACAACCAGCCGTAGGCGGGAGCGCATTCACCACAGCTTGTCGATCTCACCCGGATAGAGCGCGATGCGGCTGTTGCGGAAGGTGTCCGCGTGCCGCCGCGCTCTCTCCGTGAAGAAGGCGCCCAGGGTGACCATGTCGAACTCCGGGACGTCGCTGGGCAGGGGATCCTCCGGCGTCCCGCCGATGAGCACGGATCCCTCCAGCACGTCCCACCCCGCGCTCCCGTAGAAGCCGCGCAGTGAGCGGTCGCAGGTGAACAGCCCCACGTCCGCGCCGCGCGCGGCCATCTCCGCACGGGCGGCAGCCACGAGCTGCCGCCCGTGACCTTTGCCCCGCTGTGCCGCGTCGGTGACGACCGCGCTGAGACCGGAGGCCCGGTAGGTGCGGCCGCCGTGGACGATGTCCTTGCTGAGGATGTCGAGCGCGGCCGGTACGGTCCCGTCCGGCGCGACGAGCAGCATCGCGACGGGCCGCAGGGCCGGGTCGTGCGGTCCGCCGCCGGGCCAGGCCTGTTCGCGCAGGGCCTCGGCCTGCGCGAAGAGTTCCGCCGGTATGTCACCGTCCTCGTAGACGTGGATTCGTGCTGCAGCCACCGTCGATCTCCCCTCACCGATCGCTGATCGGAGAGTAACCGATCGTCACACGGCACCACGGCGCCCCGTAAGGGGCGCGGGGAACTGCGCGACCAGCCACAACGCGCCCGCAGATGACATGCCGTGCTGTCCTCGGGGCTTCGCCCCGGACCCCGGGGTAGTGCGTCGACTGCAAGCCGTCGGTAGCTGGTCGCGCAGTTCCCCGCGCCCCTTACGGGGCGCTGCCGCGCGCCGACTCCCGTGGCGATTGCAGACATTCCTCGCCGACGCCCACCGGCCGGTCATCCTCCGCCAAGTGGGCCCGGTCCACCAATTCCGCCACGCACGGCTGCAGCACCGTCTCGCAGAATGGGATGCGCAGCTGCCAGGACCACGCATCCAACCGGAACCGTACGGTTCACTTCCCGCCGCCGCGCGCGACCGTAACCTCCGACTCACCCCCCGTCATATCCGGTCCGGACCGGGCGGGTAGATTTCCGAACATCGAGGCCAAACGGGCGGTCCGGCACTTGAACAGCCGATGACATTTCAAGTCACTTCCGTTCCCGCCCAGTTCACCGCATAACGGATTCCTTACTCCGTCCTTCGGATAACGCCAGATCACATCCTTGTTGCGCCCCTGCCAATGACGGGGAATCGGTGGCACGCTCGAATCAATTCGCTCCTGCACCACTCCTGCATCAGGGCAGTCGACGTGGGCTGCCCCAACCCCCCTCATAGGAGACAGAGTTGAGAAGCGTCACCACCTCCACCCGCAAGAACTCCCTGCGCGCCGCCGCACTCGTCGCCTCCGCCGCCATGGTCGTCGTGGGCGTCCAGGCCGGCTCGGCGGGCGCCGCCTCCGGGAGCCACGACAGCGGCGGGCTGCCGCTCGCGCTGTCCGCGGGACAGAAGGCTTCGGCCATCAAGGACGCGCAGGGCTCGACCTCCACGACCGCGGCGAAGATCGGCCTCGGCAGCAAGGAGAAGCTGGTCGTCCGCGACGTCGTCAAGGACGCGGACGGCACGGTGCACACGCGCTACGAGCGCACCTACGACGGCCTGCCGGTGCTCGGCGGCGACCTGGTCGTGCACGAGACCAAGAGCGGCGCGCGCAGCGTGACCAAGGCGACCGACGCCGAGATATCCGTGCCCAGCACGAACCCCCAGGTGGCGCCCTCCGCGGCGAAGAAGAGCGCGCTGAGCGTCGCCGCCGACGCGCAGAACTCCAAGACCGACTCGCAGGCGCCGCGCAAGATCGTCTGGGCCGCCGAGGGCAAGCCGGTCCTGGCGTACGAGACCGTGGTGAAGGGCGTCCAGAAGGACGGCACCCCGAGCAAGCTGCACGTCGTCACCGACGCGGCCACCGGCAAGAAGCTCTACCAGCACGAGGCCATCGAGACCGGTGAGGGCACCAGCACCTACAGCGGCAAGGTCCCGCTGACCACCACCAAGTCCGGCTCCGGCTACGCGCTCACCGACGGCGCCCGCGGCGGCCACAGCACCTACAACCTGGCGCAGGGCACCGACGGCCAGGGCACGCTCTTCACCAACTCCAGCGACGTGTGGGGCGGCGGCGCCCAGACCGCGGCCGTGGACGCGCACTACGGTGCCGCGGTCACCTGGGACTTCTACAAGAACGTGCTCGGCCGCTCCGGCATCAAGGGCGACGGCAAGGGCGCGTACTCCCGCGTCCACTACGGCGACAACTACGTCAACGCCTTCTGGGACGACGAGTGCTTCTGCATGACCTACGGCGACGGTGAGGGCAACTCCCACCCGCTGACCGCGCTCGACGTCGCCGCCCACGAGATGACCCACGGCGTCACCTCCGCCACCGCGGGCCTCGAGTACAGCGGCGAGTCCGGCGGCCTCAACGAGGCGACCAGCGACATCTTCGGCAAGGCCGTCGAGTTCTACGCGAACAACAAGGCCGTCCCGGGCAACTACTTCGTCGGCCAGCAGATCAACATCAACGGCGACGGCAAGCCGCTGCGCTACATGGACAAGCCCAGCAAGGACGGCCGTTCCAAGGACTACTGGTCCTCCAGCCTCGGCGGCCTGGACCCGCACTTCTCCTCCGGCCCGGCCAACCACTTCTTCTACCTGCTGTCCGAGGGCAGCGGCGCGAAGACGATCAACGGCTTCAGCTACAACAGCCCCACCGCCAACAACTCCAAGATCACGGGCATCGGCCGCGACAAGGCCATCAAGATCTGGTACAAGGCGCTGACCACGTACTTCACCTCCACCACCAACTACAAGGCGGCCCGCACCGGCACCCTGAAGGCCGCCTCCGACCTCTACGGCGCCACCAGCACCGAGTACAAGACGGTCGCCGCCACCTGGGCCGCGATCAACGTCAAGTAGCCGCGCACCGCTGACACGTCCCCGCAACACCCCCCACCCCGCCGCCCGTGCTCCCGCCGCCAACCAGGCGGCGGGAGCACGGGCGGCGCGTTTCGTCCGTACCATCGGAAGCGTGATCGACCTCGGCTACTCCCTCTCCCGCCGCTTCCCGGACCCCCCGCAGACGGACTACCGCACCGCCGGCGTGCACGCCCTGCGGCACGACCTCTTCTGCGGCGACGTCTACCTGGCCGACGTCAAGGCCGACCGGGAACTGTCCACAGCCTGGGGATGGGTGCCCGTGCTCGACTTCGCCTGGGCCCTGTGCGACGTCATCGAGCAGCTCGACCAGGACCCCCGCGGCAACCGCTCGGCACAGACTCAGTTCGCCGAGCTGGACTTCACCGAGTCCACCGACTGCCTGGTCTTCGAGCGCCGCTTCGGCTGGGTCGACGTCACCGCCGACTGGGCCCCGGACGAGGCCCCGCTGACCTTCAACCACCGCGCCCTGCGCCGCGAGGCCCGCGACTTCCTGCACGACCTGATCGCCGACCTGACGGACATGCACGAGGGCCTCGCCGACAACCCGGCCGTCTGGGACCTGCTCGCCCGCTTCCCTCGGGTGTGAACTCCTGTGCCTGACCGGGTAGTTGGGCAGCAACGGCAACGGTCTTGACCTCAACCATCCTTGAGGTTGAACACTCGTGATCACCGGATCGCCCGGCCCCGCCTCACGAGGAGCAACCGTCATGCACGCTGTCCGCCTGCACGCCTTCGGCCCCGCCGGGAACCTCGTGTACGAGCAGACCGCCACCCCCGAACCCGGCCCCGGCCAGGTCCGCATCGCCGTCGCCGCCTGCGGCGTCCACCTGCTCGACACCAGCCTGCGCGCCGGCGACGCCGGCGGCAGCCCCGTCCCGCTGCCCGAGCTGCCCACCGTCCCCGGCCGCGAGGTCGCCGGCACCGTGGACGCCCTGGGCGAGGGCACCGACCGGCGGTGGCTGGGCCGCCGCGTCGTCACCCACCTGGGCACCGCCCCCGGCGGCTACGCGGAGGCCGCCGTCGCCGCCGCGGAGCGGCTGCACGAGATCCCGGACGGGCTGGACGCCGCCCAGGCCATCGCCATGATCGGTACCGGGCGGACGGCGCTCGGCATCCTCGGCTTCACCGAGCTGTCCGCGGACGACGTCGTCGTCGTGACGGCCGCGGCCGGCGGGATCGGCTCGCTGCTGGTGCAGCACGCGAGGAACGCCGGAGCCACGGTCGTCGGGCTCGCGGGCGGCCCGGCCAAGGTCGCACAGGTCCGTGCGCTGGGCGCCGGCTTCGCCCTCGACTACACCGTCGACGGGTGGGCGGAGCAGGCCCGTACGGCCCTGGGCGGGCGTGCCGCGACGGTCGTCTTCGACGGGGTCGGCGGGGAGGCAGCCCGCGCGGCGGTCGGCCTGCTCGGGGAGGGCGGGCTCCACCTCGTCTTCGGCTGGTCCGCGGGCGACGGGCCGGCCGGGCCGGACCCCGAGGCGGACGCGCGGGGCATCGTGTCGCGGAGCGCGCTGGGGCCCGCGATGCTCGAACGGTTCGGCGGGGGCATGGCCGGAATGCGGCAGCTGGAGACCCTGTCCCTGGCCCAGGCGGCGGCCGGTGCGGTGATTCCGGTGGTGCAGCGGTTCCCGCTGCGCGAGGCGGCCGAGGCGCACCGGGCGCTGGAGACCAGGGGAACCGTGGGCAAGGTGGTGCTCTGCCCGTGAAAGAACGGGTCAGGGAGGGGAAAAGTCCGCACCAAACCCGACAGGCGCGGCACCCCCGCCCGGCCTAGCCTGAAAGGTACGCACAATTTCGGCCACCCAGGGGGTCGCATGCGCGACATGGACCAGCCCTTCATACCCGAGCCCCCGTCCACCCCCAGCCGCTGGTGGGCCCTGGTGATCATCGCCATGGCCCAGCTGATGGTCGTCCTCGACGCCACCATCGTCAACATCGCCCTGCCCTCCGCACAGCGCGCCCTCGGCATCTCCGACACCAGCCGGCAATGGGTGATCACCGCCTACACCCTCGCCTTCGGCGGGCTGCTCCTCCTCGGGGGCCGCGTCGCCGACCTCGTCGGGCGCAAGCGCACGTTCATGACCGGGCTCATCGGCTTCGCCGCCGCCTCCGCGCTCGGCGGGGCCGCACACGCCCCCGGCATGCTCTTCACGGCGCGCGCCCTCCAGGGCGCCTTCGCGGCGGTCCTCGCGCCGTCCGCGCTGTCCCTGCTGACGACCACGTTCACCGACCTCAAGGAGCGCAGCAAGGCCTTCGGCATCTACGGCGCCATCGCCGGCGGCGGCGCCGCCATCGGACTGATCACCGGCGGCCTGCTCACCGAGTACCTCGACTGGCGCTGGTGCCTCTACGTCAACGTCCCCATCGCCCTCGTCGCCTTCACCGGCGCCGTCTGGCTGCTGCACGACCACCGGCCCTCCCGGGCCGACCGGCCGGCCCTCGACATCCCCGGCGTCCTGCTCGGCTGCGGCGGCCTCGTCGCCCTCGTCTACGCCTGCAGCGAGGCCCAGCCCCACGGCTGGACCAGCCCCTTCGTCCTGGGGCTGCTGAGCGGCGGCGCGGTGCTGCTGGCGGCGTTCGCGTGGTGGCAGACGCGGGCGCCCAGCCCGCTGCTGCCGCTGCACGTCATCCGCGACCGGAACCGGGCCGGTTCGTTCGTGACCATGGCGCTCACCGTCATCGGCATGTTCGGCATGTTCCTGTTCATGACCTACTACCTGCAGGTCGTCCTCGGCTACTCCCCCGTCCGCACCGGCCTGGGCTTCCTGCCGCTGACCGGCGCCCTCGTGCTGTCCTCGACCCAGCTCTCGGCCCGGCTGCTGCACCACCTGCCGCCGCGCGTGCTGATGGTCCCCGGCACCCTGCTCGTCGCCGCCGGGCTCTTCCTGCTCACCTCCCTGCCGGTCGAGCCCGCATACGCCTCCCACGTCCTGCCCTCCGAGATCCTGGTCGGCCTCGGCATGGGCCTGGTCTTCATGCCCGTCATCGCCACCGCGACCGCCGGCGTGCCGCCGCGCGACGCGGGCGTCACCTCGGCCACCGTCAACACCTCGCAGCAGGTGGGCGGTTCGATCGGCACGGCACTGCTCAACACCATCGCCACGTCCGCCAGCGCCACGTACGTCGCCGCGACTCCGGGACCGCGGGGCGCCGTCGTGAAGCAGGGCATCGTGCACGGCTTCCACGTCGCCATCGGCTGGGGCGCCGGCATCATGCTGCTGGCCTCCCTCATCGCCGGGCTGATGGTCACGGTGCGCGCACCGAAGCACCAGATCGCGGCGCGGGGCGCGGCGAAATCCAGTGGCATGTGCGACTGCCCGCCCTCATCCTGACGCCATGCAGATCAGCATCAGAGACGCGCGCGACGACGACTGGGCCGCCATCTGGCCCTTTTTCCGGACCATCACGGCGGCCGGGGAGACGTACACGTATCCCCGCGACATCGACAGTGGGACGGCGCGGGCGATCTGGATGCCGGGTGCCCCCGGGCACACGGTCGTGGCGGTCGCCGAGGACGGCACCGTCCTCGGCTCGGCCAAGGCGGGGCCCAACCACATGGGCCCCGCCTCCCACATCGCGACGGCCAGCTTCATGGTCGCCCCGGAGGCCGCCGGCCGGGGGGTGGGGCGGGCCCTGGGCGAGTACGTCCTGGCTCGGGCCAAGGAGGAGGGGTACCGCGCGATGCAGTTCAACGCCGTGGTGCAGAGCAATGTGCGGGCGGTTGCGCTGTGGAGGTCGCTGGGCTTCGAGGTGATCGGGACGCTGCCGGAGGGATACCGGCTGCCTGACGGCAGTTACACGGGGCTGCACATCATGCACCGGGTGCTGTAGGGGGAGTCGGGGGTGCCCCACCCCCCTACCTCACCACCCGCATCTCCCGCCCCGTGTTGTTCAGCCTCCGCGCCCCCGACTCCGTACACACCACGATGTCCTCGATCCGCACCCCGAAGCGCCCGGGCAGGTAGACCCCCGGTTCGATCGAGAAGGACATCCCCGGGGCCAACGGCAAGTGCTCCCCCTCCACCAGGTACGGCGGCTCGTGCGTCGTGACGCCGATGCCGTGGCCCGTGCGGTGGATGAAGTACTCGCCGTAGCCGGCCCGCCGGATCACCTGGCGGGCCACGCGGTCGACGTCCTGGCAGGCCACGCCGGGGCGCACCGCCTCGAAGGCCGCCTGCTGGGCCTCCCGGACCAGGTCGTGGACCTTGCGCTCCTCCGCCGTCGGCTCGCCCACGTGCACCGTGCGGGTGGTGTCCGAGCCGTAGCCGTCCAGCAGGCCGCCGAAGTCCAGGACGACCATGTCGCCGTCCTGGATCGTCCGGTCGCCCGCCTCGTGGTGCGGGTTGGCGCCGTTCGGGCCGGATCCCACGATCGTGAAGTCGACCTGGCTGTGCCCGTGTTCGCGCAGCAGCCGGTCGAGGTCGGCGGCCACCTCGCGCTCGCGCCGCCCGGCGAACGGCAGCTCCGCGATCTGTTCGAACGTGGCGTCCGCGGCGGCGCCCGCCGCGGCCAGCCGCTCGATCTCGAACGCGTCCTTGACCGCCCGCAGCATGGGCAGCGCCTCGGTGAGCGCCTCGTACGCCGTCCCCGGGCAGGCGCGCTGGAACGCCAGCAGGTGCAGCGCCCAGGCGTTGTCGGAGACCCCGTAACGGCCGTGCGGCTCCAGCAGCTCGGCGGCGGCCGCGTACGGGTCCTCGCCGTCCGTCCAGCCGCTGATGTCCATCGCCCCTGCGCCCGCGGCGTGTTCGGCGTCCGGACGCTCCAATTCCGGTACGAACAGGCGGGGCTTGTGCCCGGGGAGGAGCAGCAGGGCGGTCAGCCGCTCCGTGTCGGCCGGGACCCGGTAGCCGCCGAGCCAGACCAGGTCGGGCCCCGGGGCGACGAGCAGGCCCGCCAGCCCCTCCTGGGCGGCGGCCACGACCGCCCGTTCCATGCGTGCGCGGTACACCTCGACATCCGTCATGGGGGCAGCGTAATCCGCCCGCAGGCGGTCGGCAGAGCGGCCTCTACCCCACGGGTGAGGCGCTCTCCTCCCCCCGGATGAGAGGGCCCCCCACCTCAGGGCCGATTTCCCCGTTCCTCCCTCTGATTCACCCGGAATCCGTTGTTTCCGGGGAACCCCGCTCCCTAGCGTGAACATGCCCGGGCCGCAAGTCCGTACGACGCTCGCACGACTCCGCCGGCCGCGTGCATCCCACCCAGTTGAAGGAGCACCATGTTCCAACGAGTCGGGCGGTTCGCCGTCCACCGGCCCTGGCTCACGATCCTCGGCTGGGTCGTCGCAGCCGTGGCCCTCGCCGTACTGGCCCCGGGGCTCAAGTCCACGACGGACGAGGCGGAGTTCCTGCCGAAGCACTACGAGTCCGTGCAGGTGGCCGACCTGCAGAAGAGCGCGTTCCCGAAGACCGAACAGCCTGCCTCCATCGCGGTGTTCCAGCGCTCCGACGGCGGCCGGCTCGGCGCGGACGACCGACGCGACGTGATCAAGGTCGCGGAGGGGCTCCAGGCGAAGCACCGCCCGGAGATAGCCAAGGTGGAGACGGGCCCGCAGGCCGTCTCCCCCAACGGCGAGATCGCCCTCGCGAACATCGTCGCGACCACCAAGGACACCTACGACAAGAAGCTCACCGACTCCGTCAAGCAGCTCCGCGAGGACGCCAAACCCCTGCTGGACGGCACCCACTTGAAGATGGGCATCACCGGCCAGGTGGCCACCAACGTGGACTCCCAGGAGTCCTCGGGCAACACCGACTCCATGGTGATGAGCGCGACGCTGCTGCTCATCGTCGTCCTGCTGCTGGTGATCTTCCGCAGCCCGCTGATCGCCCTGCTGCCGGTGATCATCATCGGCATCGTCTTCATGGTCGCCCTGGGCCTCATCGGCACCGCGGCCTCGCTCGGCGGCCTGAAGGCCGACAGCTCGATCTCCGCGATCCTCATCGTCGTCCTCTTCGGCGTCGGCACCGACTACCTGCTGTTCCTGCTCTTCCGCTACCGCGAGCACCTGCGGGCCGGGCAGGAGCCCAAGGAGGCCCTCGTCGCCGCCGTGGCCCGGGTCGGCGAGACCATCGCCTCCGCCGCCGGCGCCGTCATCGTGGCCTTCCTCGCCCTGCTGCTGTCCACGATGGGCATGATGCGGGCGATGGGCCCCTCACTGGCGATCTCCGTGGCCGTGACCCTGGTCGCCGCCCTCACCCTCGTGCCCGCGGTCTTCTCGCTCATGGGCGCCAAGGCCTTCTGGCCGTCCAAGGCATGGCAGAAACAGCCGCGGAACCGTTTCGCGAACACCGTCGGCGGCGTCGTCTCCCGCCGGCCCGGCCTCGTCGCCCTCGTCTCCGCCGGGGTCCTGGCCGCCCTCGCCGTGGGGGCGCTGTCCTTCCGGCCCGAGTTCGACACCTCCAGCCAGATGTCCCAGAAGCTGGAGTCCGTCCAGGCCATGAAGGACCTCCAGCGCGGCTTCTCGGCCGGGCAGTCCGACCCCGCGATGGTCTACCTGAAGTCCACCGACGGCGCCCGCCTCGACAAGGCGGCCGTGGAGTCCTTCCGCACCCGCCTCGCCGGCATCGACGGCGTCGGCCAGGCCGCCCCGGGCGTCCCGAACCCCGACGGCACGGTCGCCCAGTACAGCGTCGTCCTCAAGTACGCGCCCACCAGCGACAAGGCCATCGAGCTCGCCGGCGGCACCCTGCGCGACCAGGCCCACCAGGCCGCGCCCGCGGGAACCGAGGCCCTCGTCGGCGGCACCTCGGCCGTCCTCGCGGACGTCAAGAAGGCCGTGAACCACGACTACACGGTCGTCTTCCCGGTCGCGGGCCTCGCGATCATGCTCATCCTGGGCCTGCTGCTGCGCAGCCTCGTGGCCCCCTGGTACCTGATGGCCGCCGTCGCCCTCGGCTTCGGCGCCACGCTCGGCTCGACGGTCTGGCTCTTCCAGGACCTGAAGGGCAAGCACGGCCTGCTGTTCATGCTGCCGGTGATCGTCTACCTCTTCGTGGTCGCCATCGGCACCGACTACAACATCCTCATGGTCGCCCGCCTCCGCGAGGAGGTCCGCCGCGGCACGGCCCCGCGCGAGGCCGTCCGCACCGCCGTCGCCCGCTCGGCACCCACCATCGCCTCCGCGGCGATCATCCTCGCCGGCACCTTCGGCGTCCTGATGCTCGCCGACAACTCGATGCTCCAGCAGATGGGTTTCGCCGTGGCGTTCGGCATCCTGCTGACCGCCTTCATCATGGCGATGCTGCTGGTCCCGACGGTCACGTCGCTGCTCGGGCACAAGGCGTGGTGGCCGGGCCACCAGGACGAGCCCGTCACGCCCGCCCGGGCCGAGCACGCAGGCGAACTGGAGGAGGTGCGGCCGTAGCCGTACGCCCCCACACACGCACAGAGCCGCAGACCCCCGAAGGGTCTGCGGCTCTGCCGTACTTCGGCCAAGCCGCCTGTCGGACTCGAACCGACGACCTTCGCTTTACAAGAGCGGTGCTCTACCAGCTGAGCTAAGGCGGCATGTGCGATGCAGTCTACCCACAACGATTTGGTGGCCCGCGACCTGCTGACAACCGGCCAACGCCCCGGTAGCGTCCTCGACAGCCGGTCCGATTGGACTGGACCACTCCCTCTACTCGGATCGTCCGGCACGTTCCTGCCGGTGAAGGGACTGCATCACCATGGCCACGGTCACGTACGACAAGGCGACCCGCATCTATCCGGGCGCCGACAAACCCGCCGTCGATCAGCTGGACATCACCATCGAAGATGGCGAATTCCTGGTGCTCGTCGGACCCTCCGGATGCGGCAAGTCCACCTCGCTGCGGATGCTCGCCGGACTGGAGGACGTCAACGGCGGCTCCATCCGGATCGGCGACCGGGACGTCACCCATCTCCCGCCGAAGGACCGGGACATCGCCATGGTGTTCCAGAACTACGCGCTCTACCCGCACATGACGGTCGCCGACAACATGGGCTTCGCCCTGAAGATCGCGGGCGTGCCCAAGGCCGAGATCCGGCAGAAGGTCGAGGACGCGGCCCGGATCCTGGACCTCACCGAGTACCTGGGGCGCAAGCCCAAGGCGCTCTCCGGCGGACAGCGCCAGCGCGTCGCAATGGGGCGCGCGATCGTGCGCGAGCCCCAGGTGTTCCTCATGGACGAGCCGCTGTCGAACCTCGACGCCAAGCTCCGCGTGCAGACCCGCACCCAGATCGCCGGGCTCCAGCGGCGGCTGGGCATCACGACCGTCTACGTCACGCACGACCAGGTCGAGGCCATGACCATGGGCGACCGGGTCGCGGTGCTCAAGGACGGCCTGCTGCAGCAGGTGGACTCGCCGCGCAACATGTACGACCGCCCGGCCAACCTCTTCGTCGCCGGCTTCATCGGTTCCCCCGCCATGAACCTGGTCGAGGTGCCGATCACCGACGGCGGCGTGAAGTTCGGCAACAGCGTCGTGCCCGTCCCGCGCGAGGCCCTGACGGCCGCGGCCGACCGGGGCGACCGCACGGTGACGGTCGGCGTGCGGCCCGAGCACTTCGACGTGGTCGAGCAGAACGGCGAGGCGGCCCGCTCGCTGGACAAGGAGGCCGCGGACGCGCCGGCCGGTCTCGCGGTCACGGTGAACGTGGTCGAGGAACTCGGCGCGGACGGCTACGTGTACGGCACGGCCGAGGTCGGCGGCGCACCGAAGGACCTCGTGGTGCGCGTCAACGGGCGCCGCGTGCCGGAGAAGGGCTCCGTGCTGCACGTGGTGCCGCGGCCGGGCGAGGTGCACGTGTTCTCGACGTCCTCGGGCGAGCGCATCGGCGACTGAGCGTGACCGGTGCGGGCGGCCAGGGTGACGGCCGTCCGCATCGCCCGCCGTGTCGAGACATGCCCTGACACTCCTCGCTTTTCGACTCCCGTACGTCAACACGGTGAACAAACGGCAGCCCGTGACGTCGCTCGACCGGGTGACTAAATGTCGCCGCATCATTACCCCTCGCTACCATCTGCGGCATGAACCAGGCCGCCCGCCGCATCGGCAGAACTCTCGCTCTCGTCCTTCCCGTCGTTCTGGTGCTCTCCGGGACCCTCGCGGTCACCCGTGTCCCGTGGGCGGCCCCGAACGCCGAGTCGCAGGTGCTCACTGCTTCTTCCGGCACCGCCTCCAGCCAGGCCAAGGCCCGCGCGCCGCACGAGGTGCTGCGCGACCGGCTGCTGACGGAGTTGCAGCAGAAGAACCCCGGGGTCGCGCTCACCGACCTCCAGCGGGAGACGGAGAGCCGTCCCTCGCTGGCCCGCTACTGCGGGCAGATCGCCCGCGCCCTCGGGCGCGCGGCCGTCGCCAAGTACGGCTCCAGGAAGGCCCAGGGCTTCTCACGGCCCGTCTGCGACACCTCCTTCGCCTCCGGCGTCGTCGCCCAGGGCCACTGAAGCCACCGAACCGCACAGGCCTGCGGGAAGCTCCGGGCCGGTCCCTCCCGGCCCGGAGCCACCGCATATCGTGCGGGCATGACCAGTACCCACGCCTTTTCGTACCCCACGCAAGCCGTGATCCTGGCCGGCGGCCAGGGGTCACGGCTTCGTCCGTACACCGATGACCGCCCCAAGCCGATGGTGGAGATCCCCGGCACCGGCGTCCCGATCATCGGTCACCAACTGGCCTGGCTCGCCTCCGAGGGCGTCACGGACGCCGTCGTCTCGTGCGGCCATCTGGCCGAAGTCCTGCAGGACTGGCTCGTGTCGGCCGAACTCCCCCTCCGCGTCACGACGGTGGTGGAGAAGGAGCCGCTCGGCCGCGGCGGCGGACTGAAGCACGCGGCCGCCTCACTGCCCCACCCCGACCAGGCCTGGTACGCCACCAACGGGGATATCTGGACCCGCTTTTCGCTGCGCGAGATGGCCGCCTTCCACCAAGAGCGCGACGCCACGGCCACGTTGGCGCTGGCACGGCCGCGGATCCCCTGGGGGGCCGTGGAGACCGACGAGTTCGGGAACGTCCTGGACTTCATCGAGGCGCCCCCGTCGCCTTATCTGATCAATGCCGGCGTCTACGTCTTCTCGGCCGGTTTCCGGGACCTGCTGCCGGAGCGCGGCGACCACGAGCGGGCCACCTTCCCGCGCCTGGCCCGCGAACGCCGCCTGGCCGGCTTCCCGCTGCCGCACGGCGCGTACTGGCGGGCCATCGACACGGCGAAGGACCTGACGGAGGCCGCGCGGGAGCTGCGCGGCGAGTGACGAAGGCCCGGCCCCCGGACGAATCCGGGGGCCGGGCCCCGTAAGGGGCGCGGGGAACTGCGCGACCAGCCAGGACGCGCCCGCAGCCGACGCTCCCGGGGCTCCGCCCCGGACCCCCAGGTGGTGCGTCGGCTGCAGGCCGTCCGTGGCTGGTCGCGCAGTTCCCCGCGCCCCTTACGGGGTGCTACCCGAGGAGACCCCCGAGCGCACCGCCACCGTGGCCGCCGGACGAACCCGACGAACTGCCGGACGAGTCACCCGTGCTGCCGGCGGAGCCACCCGCGGACGACGAGCTGCTGCGCGGCGCAGCCGGAGCCGGCTGCTGGTGCGGCGTCTGCGGCGCGCTGTGGACGCCGCCGTGGCCGGGGGTACCCGCGCCGCCCGGGGTGCCTGCGGGGCTGTGCGAGGTGCCCGGGGCGCTCGGCGTCGCCGACGGGCCGGACTGCTTGTGGCCGGTGGGGCTGGGCTTGACGGCACCCGGCGTGGTGGCACCGTGCGCACCGGGGGTGGTGGACGAGGAACCGGGCCGCTGCGGCAGGTGCGTACCGGGGAGGCTGTTGCTGGGCGGAGCGGCCGGGAGGCCGGGGGTCTGGACGGACCGGGAGGAGCGCACGGCCCCGCCGAGCATCGAACCGGTCAGCAGCGACAGGCCGATGAGGACGGTGGCCATGACCGTGCCGCGGCGCAGGACGCGCCGCCGCAGGGCCCAGAGCTCGGCGCGCGGGCCGAGCCGCCGCCAGGCCTCGCCGACGAGCTTGCCGTCGACGGAGTAGCACGGCGCCCCGGCGATGACCAGGGGGCTCCAGGCGGCCAGACAGATGATGTCGGGCGCCTGGTAGACGGGGGCGGTGCGCCAGCTGACGGTGACGAGCAGGACGGCCGACAGCAGCATCCCGACGGCCCCGGCGAGCCGCTGCCAGAGGCCGAAGATGGTGAGGATGCCGACGATGATCTGCAGGAAGGCGACCGTCAGCCCGGAGCCCACGGGGTGGCTCAGGGCGAGCGAGCGCAGCGGCGCGGCGACGGCCCAGGGGTGCAGGGCCGTGAGCCAGGCGACCATCGAGCCGCGCTTGCCGCCGTCGAAGTAGACGGGGTCGCACAGCTTGCCCATGCCGGCGTAGATGGAGATCAGGCCGAGGAAGATGCGCAGGGGCAGCAGGACGACGCCGAGGTTCATCCGGCGGTCCGGGTAGTAGGCGTGCCGGGCGGAGTCGCCCGGGCGCTGCCTGCGCGGGATGTCCTCGTCGTCCTCGGTCTCGTAGTCCGAGCCGGGTTCGTCGAACTGGGAGTATCCGTACGGGTCTTCGTCGCGCGCGCCGCCGTTCGGGCGGACGCGGGGCAGGAGTCGGGTGGCGTCGGCGCCGGCCGGGCCGGTGGGCCCGTCGGGGCCGCGGGGTCCGATGACGGTGGCCGGGGCCTCGTCGACCGCGATGCGCGGCAGCACCTGGGTGGCTCCGCCATCCCCTCCACCGGCCGTCCGGGCGGGACCGGAGAGTCCGGACTCCCGTACGGCGTCGAGGAGTTGGGTGGATGCCGAATCGCCGGGCCCGGTCCGCCCGCTCCACACCACGGGGGCGCGGCGCCGGGCCGCGCTCTTGAGGGTGGGCAGCCCGTCCGTCCGGTCTGCGCCGGCGAACTGCCGGGCGGCGCGCGGGGGCCGCGCGAGCTGCACGCGGAAACTCAGGTGGTTGACGGAGACCTGCGCCGGGTCCGACGGGACCTTCACCGTACTCAGCGCGGGCTGGTCGTCGTACCCCGAAGAGCTTCCCCCCGTAGGCGTGCGGGGTGTTCTGGTGTCCACACTCATCTAACCGAGTGACTTGAGATTAGGACACTGCCTTGACCGCCCCGATGTGTCCGAGACCCGTCAAGATCATCAACTGCCGCGCCCCTTCCGGCGGATCGGCGCTCGCGCGCTGACCCGCCGGGGCACGGCTCAGGCGCGCCGGCGCGCGGCCTCGTACAGCACGACACCGGCGGCGACACCGGCGTTGAGCGACTCCGCGCCGCCCGGCATCGGGATCCGCACGCGGAAGTCGCAGGTCTCGCCGACCAGACGGGAGAGACCCTTGCCCTCGCTGCCGACGACGATCACCACGGGGCCCTCTAGCGCCTCGAGTTCGTGCAGCTCGGTGTCGCCGTCCGCCGCGAGGCCGACGACCATGAGGCCTTCCTTCTGGTAGGCCTCCAGGGCGCGCGTCATGTTGGTGGCGCGGGCCACCGGCGTGCGGGCGGCGGTGCCGGCGGAGGTCTTCCAGGCGCTGGCGGTCATGCCGGCCGCGCGGCGCTCGGGGACGACCACGCCGTGGCCGCCGAAGGCGGAGACGGAGCGGACGACGGCGCCGAGGTTGCGCGGGTCGGTGATGCCGTCGAGCGCGACGATCAGCGGGTCCTCGCCGTTGTCGAAGGCCTCGGCGGAGAGGTCCTCGGGGTGCGCGTAGTCGTACGGCGGCACGGACAGGACCAGGCCCTGGTGGTTGAGGCCGTTGGTCATCCGGTCGAGCTCCGGACGCGGGGCCTCCATGAGGTTGAGGCCCTTCTCCGTGGCGAGCCGGATGGCCTCGCGCACGCGCTCGTCGCTGTCCACGAACTGCTGGACGTAGAGCGTGTTCGCGGGCACGCCCTCGCGCAGCGCCTCGACCACGGAGTTACGGCCGACGACGAGCTCGTTGGTGCCCTTGGGGCCGCCGCGGCGCGGGGCCGGGCGGCGGGCCGCCTGCTTGGCCTGGGCGTTGGCCACACGGTTCTTCTTGTGCCCCTTGCGCATGCTCGCGGGGGGCGTGGGGCCCTTGCCCTCCAGGCCTCGGCGCCGCTGGCCGCCGCTGCCGACCTGCGCGCCCTTCTTGTTGGACGTGCGGCGGTTCCTGCGCTGGCTGTTGCCGGCCATGGGTCACCTGTTTCCTACTACTGCAGTTACTGCGTGAACGTTCTTACGAAAAGTGTCGCTCAGCCGAGCGTCCAGCGCGGGCCCGACGGGGTGTCCTCGATCACGAGGCCGGACTGCTGGAGCTGGTCGCGGATGGCATCGGCGCTCGCCCAGTCCTTGCGGCCGCGGGCCGCCTCGCGCTGTTCGAGCACCAGCCTGACCAGCGAGTCCACCACACCGTGCAGGTCCTCGCCACGGCCGTCTCCGGCGGCGGCCCACTGCTCGTCCAGCGGGTCCAGGCCCAGCACGCCGAGCATCGCGCGCACCTCGGCCAGGCGGGCGACCGCGGACTCCTTGTCATCGGCGCTCAGCGCCGAGTTGCCCTGCCGCACCGCGGTGTGGACGATCGCGAGCGCCTGCGGGACGCCCAGGTCGTCGTCCATCGCCTCGGCGAAGGCGGGCGGCACCTCGGCGGCGGGCTCGACGGCCCCCGCCTTCTCCACCACGCGCTGCATGAAGCCCTCGATCCGCGCGAACGCCGCCTCGGCCTCGCGCAGCGCGTCCTCGCTGTACTCGATCATCGAGCGGTAGTGCGGGGTGCCCAGGTAGTAGCGCAGCACGATCGGACGCCAGTGCTTGACCATCTCGGAGACGAGCACCGAGTTGCCCAGCGACTTGGACATCTTCTCGCCGCTCATGGTCACCCAGGCGTTGTGCACCCAGTACCGGGAGAAGGTGTCGCCGAAGGCCTTGGCCTGGGCGATCTCGTTCTCGTGGTGCGGGAAGATCAGGTCGATGCCGCCGCCGTGGATGTCGAAGGCCTCGCCCAAGTACTTGTGCGCCATCGCCGAGCACTCCAGGTGCCAGCCCGGACGGCCGCGGCCCCACGGGGTCTCCCAGCTGGGCTCGCCCTCCTTGGCCGCCTTCCACATCGCGAAGTCGCGCGGGTCGCGCTTGCCGGTCTCGCCCTCGCCGGACGGCTGCAGCAGATTGTCCAGCTCCTGGTTGGACAGCTCCAGGTAGCCCGGGAAGGAGCGCACGTCGAAGTACACGTTGCCGTCGACGGCATAGGCGTGACCGCGCTCGATCAGCCCGCGCATCATCTCGATCATCTCGGGCACGTGCCCGGTCGCCCGCGGCTCGACGGTCGGGCGCAGGCAGCCCAGCGCGTCGTAAGCGGCGTTGAACGCGCACTCGTTCTCGTAGCCGATCGACCACCACGGGCGACCCTGGTCGGCAGCCTTCGCGATGATCTTGTCGTCGATGTCCGTGACGTTGCGGACGAACGTCACGTCGTAGCCGCGGTAGGCGAACCAGCGACGCATGATGTCGAAGTTCAGACCGGAACGGATGTGCCCGATATGCGGCGCCGCCTGCACGGTCGCGCCACACAGGTAGATCGAGACACAGCCCGGTGCGATCGGGGTGAAGTCACGGATCTGCCGGGCGCTGGTGTCGTACAGGCGAATAGTCACGGAACCAGGGTAGTGGGCCCTGGGCAGTGCCTCGCTCCCCCGGGAGGAAGCGGGATGCAATCCGGCAACTCGACCGCCGGTCTTTGACCTCTATTTACGATCTGCACATCATAAGGAGCCGCACGGCAACTTCCGGGGACCCAGGAGGGACGTTGCACTCCACCGTGCACTCCACCGTCATCAGCCAGCAGGAACGATCGCCCGCTCCCGTCCCGCCCCCGGCCCGCAGAAGACCGCAGGGACGGCTCGCCGCACTGGACGGTCTGCGACTGCTGGCCGCTCTGATGGTCGTCGCCTATCACTACGTCGCCTTCAACAGCGGAGCCTGGCCGGCACCCTCGGAGAAACTCTTCCCCGTCGCATACGTGCCCGCCTCCTACGGCTGGCTGGGCGTCCAGCTGTTCTTCCTCATCAGCGGCTTCGTCATCTGCATGAGCGCCTGGGGAAAGGGCGTCGGGGATTTCGCCGTATCGCGCGCGACACGGCTGTATCCGGCGTACTGGTTCGCCGTTCTCGCCGTGTCGCTCGCCGTCTCCCTCTTTCCGGTCGTCAACGACGCACCGCGGCTGAGCAACATCGCCGTCAACCTCACGATGCTCCAGGACCCCTTCGGAGTGGCTCCGGTCGACGGCGTCTACTGGACGCTGTGGGTGGAGGTCCGCTTCTACCTACTCTTCGCGCTCGTCGTCGCCTGGCGCGGGCTGACCTACCGGCGGGCCGTGGCCTTCTGCCTGCTGTGGGGCGTCGCCGCGGCCGTCGCCTCCACGGCCGGCAGCCCGCTGCTCACCACCCTGCTGATGCCCGGCGACGCCTGGTACTTCATCGCCGGCATCGCCTTCTACCTGATGCACCGGTTCCGCCCCAACCTGCTGCTCTGGCTGATCGTCGCCGGCTGCTTCCTGGCCGGCCAGCACTTCGTGCTGGAGGCGCACCGCAACGCCGAGCACTACATGGGCCACCGGGTCCCGCAGTGGCCCAGCGTGCTGCTCCTCGCCCTCTTCTTCGGCGCCCTCGCCGCCGTGGCCCTCGGCCTGACCCGGCGCATCACCTGGGGCTGGCTGTCCACGGCGGGCGTGCTGACCTATCCGCTGTACCTGCTGCACGAGCGGATGGGCTGGATCGTCATCAAGTACGCCGACGGCCTGCTGCCCCGGCCACTGCTGCTCGTGACGCTGGTCACGGCCATGCTGGCGGCCGCCTGGCTGGTCCACCGCCTGGTGGAGCGGCCCCTGGCCCGCCTCGTACGGCAGGGGCTGCGGCGCGCTCTGGCGGAGATCCGGGCCGGGCACGCGCAGGCGTGAACCGGCTCCCGGGCCCTGGGTCTGTCGCGGCACGCGGGACGGCGGGTGTGTCAGCATGCTCGGAACGGGCCCGCCGCGGCGGGCCGACACCTCTACCGGAGAGGACGACATGCGTTTCGCCAACCGCGGCGAAATCGATGGCGGCCGACCGGCCGCTCCCGGGAAGACCCCAAGGCTCTACGCCCTGGACGGACTGCGCCTCGTCGCCGCCCTCATGGTCGTGCTGTACCACTACACGTACCTGACCGGCGGCTGGGGCACCCGGGACACCAGACGGATGTTCTCCGCCATCGAACCGATAACCCGCTACGGCTGGCTGGGCGTGGAAGTCTTCTTCCTCATCAGCGGCTTCGTCATCTGCATGAGCGCCTGGGGACGCCCGCTGGGCGACTTCGTCGTCTCCCGCGCCTCCCGCATCTACCCCGCCTACTGGGTCGCGGTGGCCCTCACCGGGACCGTGGTGATGACCTGGCCGCAGGTGCGCTCCCTGGCGGGCTGGGAAACGGTCGTCACGAACTTCAGCATGCTCCAGCACGGCCTGGGCGTCTGGGACGTGGACGGCGTCTACTGGACGCTCTTCGTCGAGCTGAAGTTCTACGTGCTCTTCGCACTCGTCGTCGCCAGAGGCGTCACCTACCGCAGATGCGTGCTCTTCTGCGGCATCTGGACGGTGGCCGCCGCCACGGCCCCCGCGGTGAACAACAAGCTGCTCGACCTGTGGGCGATGCCGCTGTACGCGCCCTACTTCATCGCGGGCATCGCGTTCTATCTGATGCACCGGTTCAAGCCGACCGCCCTGCTGTGGGGCATCGTCGTCGTCTCGTACCTGCTCGCCAACCACCACGTGGCCAAGCGGGTGCACGACAACGCCAACCATGTGATGGCCCTGTTCCCCGCCCAGCTGGGCGTGCTGGCGGCGTTCGTCGTCATGTCGCTGGTGGCACTGCGGAAGCTCGACCGCGTGCAGTGGCCCTGGCTGGCCACCGCGGGCGCGCTCACCTTCCCCCTGTACCTGCTGCACCAGTACATCGGGATGACGGTCATCTACGGGCTGCGCGAGAAGGTGTCGCCGCCGCTGCTGGTGACCGGGCTCATCGCGGTGATGCTGGGCGCCGCGTGGCTGTTGCACCGCTATGTCGAGCGCCCGCTCGGCAAGTGGCTGCGCAAGGCGCTGCTGAAGGGCATGGAGGAGGTCCGGCGCAACACGCCGGAACGGGGCCCGCGCCCCACCGTGCAGGAACCGGTGGCCGCGCCGCGACAAGCGTACGGCTACGCGGAAGTGCCGCGCGCCGCGGCGGACCGCTGACCGAAGGGCCCGCCCCCACTCCGGGGGCGGGCCCTTCGGTTCACAGCGAGCCGACCACCTTGCGCGGGGTGATCCGCACGACGACCCGCTGGGCGTCGTCCTTGGCCGCAGGGTTGAAGTCCGCGTAGTCCTTGCCGGTGTACTTCCGCGCCAGCTCGTCGATCAGCTCCTGGCCGCCCTCGGTGCCGAGCGTGGCCGTGCCACGCACCTCGGCGTACGTGTACGGCGCGTTCGGCGGGTTGATCATGACGGTGACACGGGGGTCGCGGCGGAGGTTCTTCTCCTTGCGGCGGCCCACGGTGGTGGAGACGAGCAGGTCGTCGCCGTCGCGCTTGAGCCAGGTCACGGAGAGCTGGGGACTGCCGTCGGGCTGGACCGTGGCGACGGTGGCGAAGACGGGGTTGTCGTCGACGTACTTCTTGAGGTCGTCGGAGAGCACGAGGGCTCCTTCCGGAGGGGTGGGGCGGGGGCGGGGGCGGAGTGATCTTTTCTTTCCCCTGACCCGCCCCTTCCCGAAACCGGTGCTTCGCCCCGGACCCCGTCGGGTGCGGGTCGGCTGTGGTTGCTCGCGCAGTTCCCCGCGCCCTTACGGGGCGCGATACACCAGCGCCGTCGCCACCGCCGCCAGGCCCTCGGCGCGGCCCGTCAGGCCGAGGCCGTCCGTCGTCGTACCGGACACCGAGACGGGCGCCCCGACGGCCGCCGAGAGCGCCTTCTGCGCCTCGTCCCGCCGCTTGCCGATCTTCGGGCGCACCCCGATCACCTGGATGGCGACGTTCCCGATGTCGAACCCGGCCGCGCGCACGATCCGCGCCGCCTCCGTCAGCAGGGCCACGCCGGAGGCACCGGACCACTCCGGCCGGTCCGTGCCGAAGTGCGCGCCGAGGTCACCGATCCCGGCGGCGGAGAAGAGCGCGTCGCACGCGGCGTGCGCGGCGACGTCGGCGTCGGAGTGGCCGGCGAGGCCCGTCTCGCCCTCCCACAGCAGGCCCGCGCACCACAGCTCGCGGCCCTCCTCGAAGGCATGCACATCGGTGCCGATGCCCACCAGGGGCATCAGGACCCGGGGGGACTCAGAAGCCATCGTTGGCCCTCCTGCGGGCGAGTACGGCCTCGGCCAGGACGAGGTCCAGCGGGCGGGTCACCTTGAAGGCCTCCTCGTGGCCGGGGACGACCACGACCTCGACGCCCAGCTGCTCGACCATGCCGGCGTCGTCCGTGGCGCCCTCACCGTCGAAGACGGTCTTCTCGTGGGCCTCCTGCAGCGTCGCGCGGTCGAAGCCCTGCGGGGTCTGGACGGCGCGCAGCCGTGCACGGTCGGGCGTGGCCACGACGGGCTCGGGCCCGCCCTCGCGCGGCTCGACCTGCTTGACGGTGTCCGCGAGGGGCAGCGCGGGGACGACGGCGGGCGCGCCGTCGCGCACGGCCGCGGCGACGGCGTCGACGGTGTCGACCGGCACCAGCGGGCGGGCGGCGTCGTGGACCAGGACGACGGTGACGTCGCCGGGGAGGGCCGCGAGGCCCAGCCGCACGGACTCCTGGCGGGTGGCGCCGCCGGGGACGACCAGGATCTCGGTGCGCTCGCCCAGCGGGAACTCGTCCAGCAGGCTGCGCACCTCGGCCGTGCCCTCGGGCGGGGCGACGACCACGACGAGGGAGACCGCGCGGGAGGCCGCCATGGCCCGCACCGCGTGGACCAGCATCGGAGTGCCGTTGAGGGCACGCAGGGCCTTGGGCGCGCCGGGGCCCAGCCGGACGCCCCGGCCGGCGGCCGGGATGACGGCGGCCGTGCGCGAGGGGGCGGCTGCGGTGGCTCGATCAGACATGGGGATGGCGTTCAGGTTTGCTTCCTCGGCCGAATTGGGTATGGCCTCAGCGTGCCGGGCACGATGCCCCGACCAGCCCCTTCCGTGACACTGGTCGGGCCGGCTGCCCGGGCCCGGCACACCGAGTACGGCGCAGCCGGAGCCGGAGATGCCGCAGCGCCCGTCGGATGACGTACGTCATCACGCGGGCACCGCGGCATTGCATTGCGTCCAGTAAGTCGCCGAACCGTATGGCGTCAAGCTCGTGCGTCAGGTCAAGCTGTACGTCAGGACGCGAGAACCTCGTCGAGCAGGGCCTCGGCCTTGTCCTCGTTGGTGTTCTCCGCGAGGGCGAGCTCGCTGACCAGGATCTGCCGCGCCTTGGCGAGCATCCGCTTCTCACCTGCGGAGAGACCGCGCTCGCGCTCCCGGCGCCACAGGTCGCGCACGACCTCGGCGACCTTGATCACGTCGCCGGACGCGAGCTTCTCGAGATTCGCCTTGTAGCGACGGGACCAGTTCGTCGGCTCTTCCGCGTAGGGCGCGCGGAGCACCTCGAAGACCCGGTCGAGCCCGTCCTGGCCGACCACATCGCGTACGCCGACGAACTCGGCATTGTCCGCCGGCACCCGAACCGTCAGGTCACCCTGGGCGACCTTCAGCACCAAGTAGGTCTTGTCCACGCCTTTGATCTGGCGAGTTTCGATGGCCTCGATCAGCGCGGCCCCGTGATGGGGATAGACCACGGTGTCGCCAACCTTGAACGTCATGTGACAGGTACCCCTTCCGTGGCTATCCAGTCTAACACGTGAACTGCCCGTTCTGAATGGCGTTTCCGCAGGTCAGGGCATATCTCGGGGCTTGACAACAGCAACCGCGACGTGCTGCGGAGGGCTTCCGGAAGCGGGTATTCGCAGGTCGGAGCCGGTCTCCGGGTGGGACGAAACGCGCGCGTCACCCACCCCGGGCGGGGCCCGCAGGCGGCTGAACGTCCCGTTTTGCCGGGGTCCGGTCGGCCGAGTTCCGGTACTCCGTTCGGGGCGCGCCCGGCCTTCCGCATGCCGATTCCGGAATTGATCAAGCCGTACTTGATCAATTCCGGAAGTTCTTCCCGGCGGCCTTCGCATTCTGCGCCGATAATCCGCGCGAGCGCCCCCGCGCACTCCATGAACGACTTCCCGCCCTCCGCACCGGCGATATTCGGCCGTGCCGGACCGGGGTCCGGCGAGGGGCGCGCGGGAGGGGGCGGACGAGCACCGGAGTGGACCATGGGGCGGGTCGGGTGCGGTGCCTCCACGACGGCTCGGTAACCTAAGCGCGCTGACACACCCTTTATCTCGTCTACCTCGTCCAAGGAGATGCCGCCGCCGTGAGCAGCAGCCTTCGACGCGGCACTCTCGCCGCTACCGCCCTCGTGCTCTCGATCGCCCCGCTCTCCGCCTGCGCGGCGGGCAACAGCGCGCAGACGCTGGGGGTCAAGCCGGACAACGCCGAGACCTCGGTCGGCGACATCAAGCTGCAGAACATCAACGTCATCACCCAGCCGGACCAGGCCGCCAACGGCCCCGCCGTGGTCACCGGCAAGATCTTCAACAACGGCCGCACGGACCAGCAGCTGCGCTCGATCACCTTCCCGGGCAAGAACGTGACGGTGAAGCTCAGCCCCGCCAAGGGCGCCGGCGCGCTGGTGGTGCCCGCGGGCGGCTCGCTGACCCTGGGCGGCAAGGACAACGCCTCCGCCCTGCTCCCGAAGGGCCGTGAGGGCTTCAAGGACGGCGACTCCCAGCAGCTGGCCTTCGACTTCAGCAACACGGGCGAGGTGAAGATCGGCGCCTTCGTGTACCCCGCGAAGAGCTTCTTCAAGGACTGGGGCCCGAGCAACCCCGCCCCGGCGCCCGCCGCCTCCCAGGCCTCCCAGCCCGCCCAGCAGCAGCCCGCCAAGCCGGGCCAGCCCGGGCAGCAGCAGCCGGGCGCCACGCCGAGCGCGAGCCAGTCGGCCCAGGCCGGCCAGCAGCACGCCGGGCACTGAGCCCGGGACCGCGAGAAGGGGAGGGCCCGGAAGCATCCGCTTCCGGGCCCTCCCCTTTGGCGTTCCGCCGTGCGAGCCGTACGGCCTACGGCTCGAACTTGTAGCCGAGCCCGCGCACCGTCACCAGGTAGCGCGGGGCGCCCGGGTCCGGCTCGATCTTGGCGCGCAGGCGCTTGACGTGCACGTCGAGCGTCTTGGTGTCACCGACGTAGTCCGCGCCCCAGACGCGGTCGATGAGCTGCATGCGCGTCAGCACGCGGCCCGCGTTGCGCAGCAGCATCTCCAGCAGGTCGAACTCCTTGAGGGGCAGGTCGACCTTGCCGCCGGAGACCGTGACGACGTGCCGGTCGACGTCCATCCGGACGGGGCCGGCCTCCAGGGCCGCCGGGGTCACCTCCTCGGGCTCGCCGCGGCGGCGCAGCACGGCGCGGATGCGGGCCACCAGCTCCCGGGAGGAGAAGGGCTTGGTGACGTAGTCGTCGGCTCCTATCTCCAGGCCGACGACCTTGTCGATCTCGCTGTCCTTGGCCGTGACCATGATCACGGGCACATTGGAGCGGCTGCGCAACTGCCGGCAGACCTCGGTGCCGGGCAGGCCCGGCAGCATCAGGTCGAGCAGGACCAGGTCGGCGCCGTTGCGTTCGAACTCGTCCAGCCCGTCGGGCCCGGTCGTCGCGATGGCGACCTCGAAGCCCTCCTTGCGGAGCATGTAGGACAACGCGTCGCTGAAGGATTCCTCGTCCTCTACAACGAGCACTCGGGTCACGGAAAGACCTCCGGTCGGGTCTCTGGGGAGTACGCAGTGGGGGAAAGGGGGGCCTCGAGTGTCATGGGTGGACCCCCGGGGCGGGAAGGGATTCGGGGACGAAGGGGTCGTCGGCCGGGTCGTCGAAGGCGGAGCCGTCCGGCACGCGGCTGCGGACCCGCTCGGCCCGTTCGCGGTCGCGGACGGAGCCGGCCTCGGGCAGCCGGAGGGTGAAGGTGGAGCCCTGGCCCTCGGCGCTCCACACGGTGACCTCGCCGCCGTGCGAGGCGACCACGTGCTTGACGATCGACAGGCCCAGGCCCGTGCCGCCGGTGGCCCGGGAGCGGGCGGGGTCGACGCGGTAGAAGCGCTCGAAGACGCGCTCGCGGTCCTTCTCCGAGATGCCGATGCCCTGGTCCGTGACGGCGAGCTCGATGAGGTCGCCGCCGGGGGCCGCCACCCGGCGGGCGGCGATGCCCACGCGGGTGCGCGCGGGGCTGTAGTTGACGGCGTTCTCCACGAGGTTGCCCAGGGCGGCGGCGAGCTGGCCGCGGTTGCCCCAGACGTGCAGGTCGGCGGTGCCGCCCGCAGCCATGGTGATCTGCTTGGTGCCGGCCTGGTGGCGGCAGCGGTCGATGGCCTCGGCGACGAGCTCGTCCACCCGGACCGGCTCGGCGTCCTCCAGCGGGTCGTCGTTCTGCACCCGGGAGAGGTCGATGAGCTCCTGGACCAGGTTGGTCAGCCGCGTCGACTCGATCTGCATCCGGCCCGCGAAGCGGGTGACGGCCTCGGGGTCGTCGGCGGCGTCCATGACGGCCTCGGAGAGCAGGGAGAGCGCGCCGACCGGGGTCTTGAGCTCGTGGCTGACGTTGGCGACGAAGTCGCGGCGGACGGCCTCGATGCGGCGGGCCTCGGTGAGGTCCTCGACGAGCAGCAGCACCAGCCGGGAGCCGAGCGGGGCGACCCGGGCGGAGACGGCGAGGGCGTCGCCGCGGCCGGTGCCGCGGCGCGGCAGGTCGAGCTCGACCTGGCGTATCTCGCCGTCGCGGCGGGTGTCGCGGGCCATCTGCAGCATGGGCTCGACGGCGAGCCGGCCGCCGCGGACGAGCCCGAGCGCGTACGCGGCGGAGCTGGCCTTGACCACGGCGTCGCCCTCGTCGAGCACGACGGCGGAGGAGCGGAGCACCGACAGGACGGTGTCCACGCCGGGCGGCAGGACGGCGTCGGTGTGCAGGGAGCTCCGCGTGGGGCGGGCCTGGTCCCGCTCGCTCCAGCGGAACGCCAGCATGGCGATCACGCCGGTGCACAGACCGGCGACCGCTGCTGCGGCGGCGACCGCCGCGTTCACGTTCATGCATCCAGGTTATGCGGGCGCACCGACACCTCCACAGCCAAACGGGGGGCACCTCGAACACACGTTGCCGAGAGTTCACCTTCAAGTCAGGACTGGTTCACTCCTGATGACGGAAGCCGTCGGATTCCGGCCGGAACGTGGGACCGTGACGGGGCAACCCGTTGGACTCCGAGCGAGAGAAGGACAGGACATGCGGGACGCGTACCACGAGGAGCTGGATTCGATCGGCGAGGGGCTGGTCGAGATGGCCCGGCTGGTCGGGTCCGCGATCGGGCGCGCCACCACGGCGATCCTGGACGCGGACCTCAAGCTGGCGGAGTCCGTCATCGCGGCGGACGCCAGGGTCGACGACCTCCAGCGCGACCTGGAGGCACGGGCCATCGCCCTGCTGGCGCGGCAGCAGCCGGTCGCCACGGATCTGCGGATCGTGGTCACCTCGCTGCGGATGAGCGCGGACCTGGAGCGCTCGGGCGACCTGGCCCAGCACGTGGCCAAGCTGGCCCGGCTGCGCTTCCCGGAGACGGCGGTGCCCTCGGACCTGCACTCCACGGTGCTGGAGATGGGCCAGCTGGCCCAGCGGCTGATGGCCAAGGCGGCCGAGGTGATCATCACCAAGGACGTCGACCTGGCGCTCCAGTTGGAGCAGGACGACGACGCGATGGACCTGCTGCACCGCGCGCTCTTCCAGCACCTGATGGACGACCGTTGGCAGCACGGCATCGAGACGGCCGTGGACGTGACGCTGCTGGGCCGCTACTACGAGCGCTTCGCCGACCATGCGGTCTCGGTGGCCAAGCGCGTGGTCTACCTGGTCACCGGGGAGCACGCGGACGAGATCGTGCAGTCGTCCGGCGCGGGCTCGGGCGAGAACGCGTAGGGCGCGTGGCCGGAGTGTGCGCCTGCAAGTGCCACTGCACGCCGTGAATGCGCCTGCACGCCCGCTCATACGTACGCGACAGGCATTGACGGTCGCTCCGTGCCGCCCTTGACTGGGTTGGACAGGCAGACCACTCCATCGAGGAGGTACCGAATGAGCGGCTGTCAGTGCGGACCTGGATGCGGCTGCGGATGCCAGAACGGCGGCTCTTGCCAGTGCGGTGGCGGCTGCGGCTGACGCCTCGGACACGTCACTCACGGGGAGAGCCCCCGGCCGGGATTCCGGCCGGGGGCTCTTTCCGTCGCGCAGCGGGAAGCGCTACTTCTTCTTGCCCTGGTTCTTCACGGCCTCGATGGCGGCCTTGGCGGCCTCCGGGTCGAGGTACTTGCCGCCGGGGACGACCGGGCGGAAGTCGGCGTCGAGCTCGTAGGCGAGCGGGATGCCGGTGGGGATGTTCAGGCCCGCGATGTCGGCGTCGGAGATGCCGTCGAGGTGCTTGACCAGGGCACGCAGGCTGTTGCCGTGCGCGGCGACCAGGACCGTGCGGCCGGCCGTCAGGTCGGGGACGATGCCGTCGTACCAGTACGGCAGCATGCGGGCGACGACGTCCTTGAGGCACTCGGTGCGCGGGCGGAGCTCCGGCGGGATCGAGGCGTAGCGCGGGTCGTCGCTCTGCGAGAACTCGGTGCCGTCCTCGAGGGCCGGCGGCGGGGTGTCGTATGAGCGGCGCCAGAGCATGAACTGCTCCTCGCCGAACTCGGCCAGGGTCTGGGCCTTGTCCTTGCCCTGGAGGGCGCCGTAGTGGCGCTCGTTCAGCCGCCAGGAGCGGTGGACCGGGATCCAGTGGCGGTCGGCGGACTCCAGTGCGAGCTGCGCGGTGCGGATCGCGCGCTTCTGGAGGGACGTGTGGACCACGTCCGGGAGCAGGCCGGCGTCCTTGAGGAGCTCGCCGCCCCGGACCGCCTCCTTCTCGCCCTTCTCATTGAGGTTGACGTCCACCCAGCCGGTGAACAGGTTCTTGGCGTTCCACTCGCTCTCGCCGTGGCGGAGGAGGATCAGCTTGTACGGTGCGTCGGCCATGCCCTTGAGCGTAATCGACTGCGCGGGCGGCCCGCGCGCCCCCGCCCGGCGCCGGTCACTTGATCACGATCGTCAATTCAATGGCGTGCACACGTCGAAGC
Organism: Streptomyces sp. NPDC002536; assembly: GCF_053594995.1. Taxonomy (NCBI): domain Bacteria; kingdom Bacillati; phylum Actinomycetota; class Actinomycetes; order Kitasatosporales; family Streptomycetaceae; genus Streptomyces; species Streptomyces sp. NPDC002536. Next base: position 27,187 of record NZ_JBSFWU010000045.1, on the reverse strand, counting down.
TGTGTAAGTTGCGGATTACTTGATCACCACTTACACAGGGGGCACGGGTGAGCTTGGGAACGGCGGTGCGGCGGAGCGTCTCGGGGCTGCCGCGGGAGTTCTGGTGGCTGTGGACCTCCACACTGATCAACCGGCTGGGCTCCTTCGTCTCCACGTTCCTGGCGCTCTACCTGACCCTGGAGCGCGGCTACTCGGCCTCGTTCGCGGGGATGGTCGCGGCGCTGCACGGGCTCGGCGGAGTGATCTCCTCCATAGGCTCCGGCGTGCTCACCGACCGCCTCGGGCGGCGGCCCACCCTGCTCGTCGCCCAGACCTCGACCGCCTTCTCGGTCGCGCTGCTGGGCTTCATGCAGGACCCCGCGGCCATCGCGGCCGTCGCCTTCGTGGTGGGCATGGCCGCCAACGCCTCGCGCCCGGCCGTGCAGGCGATGATGGCCGACATCGTCGCCCCGCAGGACCGGGTCCGGGCGTTCGCCCTCAACTACTGGGCCATCAACCTCGGTTTCGCCTTCTCGTCGCTGGCCGCGGGGCTGATCGCCGAACACAGCTATCTGATCGGGTTCCTGGCGGAAGGGACGATGACACTGGCGTGCGCCGTGCTCGTCTTCCTCAAGCTGCCGGAGTCGCGGCCCGAGCGGACGTCCTCCGGTGCGGCCGGCGGCGAACCGGCCGTCGGGATGGGCACGGTGCTCCGCGACCGGCGCTACATGAGCGTCGTCGGGCTGTCGTTCCTCATCGCCCTGATCTTCCAGCAGAGTTCGGTCGCGCTGCCGGTGGCCATGGGCGGGAGCGGCTTCTCCAGCGGCGACTACGGGATGGTCATCGCGGTGAACGGCGTGCTGATCGTGGCCCTGCAGATTCCCGTGACCCGCTTCATCGAGCACCGGGACCCGCAGCGGCTGCTGGTGCTGTCCGCGCTCCTCGCGGGGTACGGCTTCGGGCTGACCGCGTTCGCCGGGTCGATCGCGATGTACGTCCTGACCGTGTGCGTCTGGACGGTGGCGGAGATCGTCAACTCGCCCACGCAGATGGGGCTGGTGGTGCGGCTGTCGCCCACGCACGGGCGCGGGCGCTACCAGGGCGTCTACACGCTGTCGTGGTCGGTGGCGGCGCTGGTGGCGCCGCTGGCCGGCGGCACGGTGATCGACAACTTCGGGGCCGCGACGCTGTGGGCGGGATGCGCGGTGGTCGGCACCGTGGCCGCCGCGGGGTACTGGCTGCTGATGCGGGGGCTGCCTGCCGCAGGCTCCGCCGGGGGTGCGGTGGCGGCACCGCAGGCCGAGGAGGAGCGGGTGTCGGGGTGAGGACCTCGGCAGCGCCCCGTCAGGGGCGCGGGGAACTGCGCGACCAGCCACCGACGGCCTGCAGCCAACGCATCACCCCAGGGGTCCGGGGCGAAGCCCCGGGACGTCGGCTGCGGGTGCGTCGTGGCTGGTCGCGCAGTTCCCCGCGCCCCTGACGGGCGCCGGACACGCCCTAGTTCTCACCCCGCGTCAGACGCGCGAACGCGTCCAGGTTGCGCGTCGACTCGCCCCGCGACGTGCGCCACGCGTACTCCTTGCGGATCGCCGACGCGAAGCCCATCTCCAGCAGGGTGTTGAAGCTGCCGTCCGCCGCCTCCAGGACCGTGCCCAGGATGCGGTCGATCTCGTCCGGCGTGACCGCCGGCAGCGGCAGGCGGCCCACCAGGTAGACGTCGCCCAGGGGGTCGATCGCGTAAGCGACGCCGTACAGCCGGGTGTTGCGCTCCAGCAGCCAGCGGTGCACCGCCTCGTGGTTCTCGTCGGGGCAGCGCACGACGAAGGCGTTGACGGACAGCGAGTGCCTGCCGACGAGCAGGGAGACCGTCGTCGAGAGCTTGCGCGTGCCGGGGAGCTTGACGACGTACGAACCGTCGGCCGGGCTCTCCCATTCGAGCCCGGCCTCGCGGAGCGCCTGCTCGATCGTGGTCTTCGCGTCAGACATGGGTCGAGCGTAGGCGACGGCGGCGCTCGTGCATCGCTGCGGTGTAGACGTCGGCCGTGGCGGCGGCCGCCGCGCCCCAGCCGAAGGACTGCGCGTGCCGGGCGGCCGCGGCGCCCATACGGTCCGTCAGCTCCGGCGCGTCCGCGAAGCGGGCGAGCGCCTCCGCGTAGTCGGCCGGGTCGTGCCCGGGTATCAGGAAGCCGCTGACCCCGTCCCGGACGGCCACCGGCAGGCCGCCGACCTCCGCGGCCAGCACCGGCGTGCCGCAGGCCTGCGCCTCGGCGGCGACCAGGCCGAACGACTCGCTGTAGGACGGCATGACGAGCACGGACGCCGCCCGGTACCAGTCGGCGAGCTGCTGCTGGCCGACCGGCGGGCGGAAGCGGACGACATCGGCGACGCCCAGCCGGGCGGCGAGCTTCTGCAGCCCCTCCGGCTTGGCGAGGCCGCTGCCGCTGGGGCCGCCGACGACCGGCACGACCATCCGCGAGCGCAGCTCGGGCCGCCGCTCCAGCAGCACGGCGACCGCACGCAGCAGCACGTCGGGGGCCTTGAGCGGCTGGATGCGCCCGGCGAACAGCGGGATCAGCGCATCGGCCGGCAGGCCCAGCCGTGCCCGGGCGGCCGCGCGGCCGTCGGACGGGCGGAAGCGGTCGAGGTTGACCCCCGGGTGCACGACGGCGACCTTGCCGGGATCGGCGTCGTAGTGGTGCACGAGCTCCTCGGCCTCGCCGCCGGTGTTGGCGATGAGCCGGTCGGCCGCCCGGACGATCTGGGTCTCGCCGATGACCCGGGTGTCGGGCTCGGGGGTGTCGCCCTCGGCCAGGGCGGCGTTCTTGACCTTGGCCATGGTGTGCATGGCGTGGACGAGCGGCACGCCCCAGCGCTCGGCGGCGAGCCAGCCGACGTGGCCGGAGAGCCAGTAGTGGGAGTGGACCAGGTCGTAGTGGCCGGGCCGGTGGCCGGCCCAGGCCTGCATCACGCCGTGGGTGAAGGCGCACAGCTGCGCCGGGAGCTCCTCCTTGGCCAGGCCCTCGTACGGACCGGCGTCGATGTGCCGGACGAGGACGCCGGGGGCGAGCTCCACGACGGGCGGCAGGGCGCCGGTGGTGGCGCGCGTGAAGATCTCGACCTCGATGTCGATGCTCGCGAGCCTCTTGGCGAGCTCGACGATGTAGACGTTCATGCCGCCCGCGTCGCCCGTGCCGGGCTGGTGCAGCGGGGAGGTGTGAACGCTGAGCATGGCGATGCGGCGCGGCCGCCGGGGGGTGCCGATGCGCCGGATCTGGGGCAACTGGGGCTTGTGGAAGGGGCCGAGCGTTCGGCCGCGGCGGGCGCCGAGCCGGGATGCGTACTGGCTCACCTGCGTATTCCTCCGTGTGCCTGGGACGTGCACCACTCTCTCGTTCACCGGGGCCAACGCTGCGGAGGCGGTCTCCCCTTCCCACTTTGCCAAAGCGTGATGTAGCCATCCACCCCACCCCCTCGGTCGTCTCAGTCGTCACCCCGGCAGCGGGACAGCAGCACGCCGGCCACCAGCTGGGCCGCGGCCGTCACCAGCAGGGCCGCCATGGGTGCCGTCCAGCCGCCGGTGGCGCCGTGCAGCAGGCCCACCGCCAGCGGGCCGAGCGCGGCCAGCAGATAGCCGAGGGACTGGGAGAGCGTGGACAGCGCCGTGGTCTCCGCGGGGCTGCTGCCGCTCTGCGCGATCACGGCGAGGACCAGCGGGAACGAGCACATCCCCAGCCCCACCAGCACCGCCCACACCATGGGCAGGGCGACCGGCGCCAGCAGCAGACCGGTGAACCCCGCGAGCATCGCCAGCGAGACACCGACGAACGCCCCGCGCAGCCGACCCGGCCCCTTGGCGGCGGCGAGCACCGCGAAGGACACGGGGATGCCGACCGCCTGCGTGACCGCCAGCACCGCGCCCGCCGCACCCGCGGACATGCCCTGCCCCGAGAGCAGGGACGGGAGCCAGCCGACCACCGCGTAGGCGTTGAGCGCCTGGAGGCCGAAGTAGACGGTGACCAGCACGCCCAGCCGGGTGCGGGCGACGGCCCGCAGGGATATCCGCTCGCCGGGCCCGCCCGCGGACGCGGACGCTGCGCGCGGCGCCCGGGCCCGCACCACGGCCCACACCACCAGGGCGGCCACGGCCGGCACGGCCCAGACCGCGAGCCCCAGCGACGGCGAGCCGACGGCGGAGGCCAGCGGTACGGACACGGCGGAGGCCGCGGCCGCGCCCAGGGCGAGCGTGGTCGTGTAGACGCCGGTCAACAGGCCCGTGCGGCCGGGGAAGTGGGTGCGGACCAGCGTGGGCAGCAGGACGTTGCACAGCGCGAGGCCCGACATGCCGAGCGCCGTGCCGGCGAGCAGCGCCCACACGGCCGGCACCGCCCGTATCGCCAGGCCCGCCGTGAGCACGGCGAGGGCCAGCAGCACCGCGCGCTCGGCGCCGACGCGCCGGGCCAGGGCGCCCGTGCCGGCCCCGGCGGCCGCGAAGCACAGCGTCGGCAGCGTGGGCAGCAGGGCCGCCACCGCGGAGGGCAGGGCGAGATCCGTCCGCAGGGCTTCGAGGAGGGCGGAGGCGCTGCTGATGCCGAGGCGGAGGTTGAGGGCGATGAGCACCACGGCCACGGCGGTGAGCCGGACGGCGCGGGCGCGGCGTGGGCCGGGAGGGGCGAGCATGACGGACGAGGCCGGGGCGAAGTCCCGGGGCGGAGCAGGCGAAGGCGCGGAGGACATACGTCAAACGTAAGACGTCCGACGTTTTATGTCCATGCCCCGAACGGGTACCGTGAATCCATGACTCTGGAACCGGTCCGCCGGCCGGCCCTGTCGGCCGAGGTCATCGAGGCGCTCCGGGCCCGGATCGCCTCCGGCGAGTGGCCCGTCGGCTCCCGCATCCCGCCCGAGCCCGAGCTGATGCGCCAATTGCAGGTCGCGCGCGGCACCGTCCGCGAGGCGGTGCGCGCGCTCGCCCACGCGGGGCTGCTGGAGGTGCGGCGCGGCGACGGCACGTACGTCCGCGCGACCAGCGAGCTGTCCGGTGCGGTCTCCCGCCTCTACGGTCACAGCGGCCTCGGCCAGCTGCTCGAAGTGCGCGAGGCCCTCGACACGCAGGCCGCCCGGCTGGCCGCCGTGCGGGCCGAGGAGGCCACGCTCGACGAACTCGCCGTGGTGCTCCAGCGGCGCGGCGACGCCTGGCGCGCCGGGGACTTCGAGGGCTGGGTCGCCGCCGACTGGGCCTTCCACTCCGGGATCGCCGAGGCCGCCGGCAACCCGCTCCTGTCCGAGCTCTACTGCAACCTCGCCGAGCCGCTGCACGCCGCCATGGCCGACACGTGGTCCACGCCCGGCTTCGAGGGCGCGGACCCGGTGGGCCACGAGTCGCTGCTGGCCGCCCTGCGGGACCGGGATCCGGACGGCGCCGCCGAGCAGGCCGGCGCCAACGTCGCCGACACGCGCGCGTGGGACACCCGGGCCCAGGAACCGCGGGCACACCAGCCGCACGCGGCACGCCCTTAGGCTTGTTCATCATGAGTTCCCGTACCGCCGCCCCTCCCCGCCGGCCCATAGGTTCGGCGACGCGCGGTACCACCAACCCGAACCGGCTGCGCCGCATGGACCGGTGGATCGCCGCCGCGTACGGCCCCGAGCTGCGGCGCAGCGCCGACCCGGTGGCCGTGGACCTGGGCTACGGGGCCGCGCCCTGGACGGCCGTGGAGCTGCTGGGGCGACTGCGCACCGTGCGGCCGGACGCGGAGGTCGTCGGGGTCGAGATAGACCCGGAGCGGGTCGCGGCGGCGCAGCCGTACGCCCGGGACGGGCTGGCCTTCGCGCACGGCGGCTTCGAGGTGCCGCTCGCCGGCGCGCGGCGGCCCGCGCTGATACGGGCCGCGAACGTGCTGCGGCAGTACGGGGAGGACGAGGTCGCCGAGGTCTGGGCACGGCTGTGCGGGCGGCTCGCGCCGGACGGACTGCTGGTCGAGGGCACGTGCGACGAGATAGGGCGGCGCCACGTGTGGGTCGCGCTCGGGCCTGAGGGGCCGCGGACGGTGACGTTCGCCGCGCGGCTCGGGTCGCTGGGGACGCCGTCGGATCTGGCCGAGCGGCTGCCGAAGGCGCTCATACACCGGAACGTTCCGGGGGAGCCGGTGCATGCGTTCCTGCGGGACTTCGACCGGGCGTGGGCGGCGGCCGCGCCGTACGCTGCGCTGAGCGCGCGGCAGCGGTGGATTCGTTCCGTGGCGGAGCTCCGGCGGGACTGGCCCGTCGTGGACGGGCCGCAGCGGTGGCGACAGGGTGAAGTGACCCTGGCCTGGGAGGCGTTGGCGCCGCGGGGTTAATCCCCCGGCAACGCCCTCAGCAGCTCATCCACCAGCTCCCGGTCCCGCCGCTGCGTCAGTCGGGCCCTCGCCGCCTCCGGTCGCAGCCACAGCAACCGGTCCACCTCCCTGTTCGGTTCGAAGGAGCCGCCCGTCGCGCGGGCCGCCCAGTAGTGGACCTCCTTCGGGCGGCCTGCGGCGAGGTAGCGGGCCGTGGGGAGGGGCGGGCCCGGTTCGCAGTGCATGCCCGTTTCCTCCAGGACCTCGCGCATCGCGCCCGCCAGCGGGCTCTCGCCCCGCTTGAGCTTGCCTTTCGGCCACGACCAGTCGTCATACTTCGGCCGGTGGACGACGGCGACCTCCACCGCGCCGTCCGCCCCCTCCCCTTCCGCGTACCGCCACAGCACGCAGCCGGCCGCGCGGACGACCGGTGCGCTCACGGTGTCCCCGTGAGGCGCTGCCAGACGCGGCCGAAGCAGTAGCGCGCCGCCTCCACCTCGTGCCGCTGGTCCGCATGCAGTACCCCGAGGGCGTACGCCGTGGCGGGGGCGATGCGGGCCGTGCGGGCCGCGGAGGCGGCCGCAGCCGCGGCCTCCGCCGCGTCGCGGTGGCGGTCGAGGGCCTGGCTCGCGCTCAACAGGCGCACGGAGAGGGAAGGTTCGGCCTCCGTCTGCTGCTGCTCGTCGAGCACTTCCTGCGCATAGCGGCGCAGCCGCACCAGCCGGCGCACCTGGTGCCAGGGCGCGTCCTGGCGCCCCTCCGGCGGCGGCGCGTCGGCGGCGGCCGTCGCGGCCAGGCCGTGCACCAGCGCCTCGGAGTTGTACGGGAGCCCCGCCACCGACAGCGGCAGCGCGGCCACCGCCTCCGTCATCCGGGCGTGCGTCTGCTCGGCCAGGCGCGGCAGCGCGTCGCGGGCGGGCAGGCCCCCGGCGGCCGGGTCGAGCGGTACGTCGGAGGCCAGCACCGCCACCGCGTCGGCGACGCCGTGGAAGCGCGAGGACCCCAGCGCCTGCAGCGCCGCCGAGTGGGCACGCGTCCGCGCGAGCGTCAACTGCCGTTCCAGCAGCGCCCCGGCCCGTGCCGCGCCCACCGTCAGGCCGCTGCCCCTGCCGTCCGCCTCCTCCGTGCCGGACAGCCGGTGCAGGGCGCCCCGCAGCCGTGCGAGCCGTGCCGCGTACGCGTACTCACGGGCGAGGATGTCGGACAACCAGGCCAGCTCGCCGCGCAGTTGGTCCGTCCACGCCGTGTCGGTCAGCGGGCGGTACACGTGCAGCGTGCCCGAGATGCGGCGCGCCGAGCGGCGCAGCAGGCGGCTGGCCTCTCCCGCGTCCTCCGCGTCCGCCCCGCTCTCCCGGTGCAGCCGCAGGCTGCGCAGGAACTCCGTTGCCTGGCCGTGCAGATAGGCCGACAGGACGTCCGCGGCCGTCCCGGCCGCATCCACCGTCTCCTGCACACTTTTCGCCGTTGTCACTTCCTGCCCCCCGGGTACCGGGACGCTGCCGACGGGCGGGTCATGGGGTAGCCGAGCCACGCCTGCGCCTCCGGGCGTCGATGAGCATCTCCTGCACGTTCCTCAACGGCTGTCCGTCCCCGTCGGTGGCGTGCCGCGTCCAGTTGCCGTCCGCGCCCAGGTGCCAGGAGGCGGTGCGGTCGGACATGCCCACCTCCAGGAGGCGGCTGAGCGAGGCACGGTGGCCGGGGTCGGCGACCCGTACGAGCGTCTCGATGCGCCGGTCGAGGTTGCGGTGCATCATGTCCGCGCTACCGAGCCATACTTCCGGCTCGCCGCCGTTTCCGAAGGCGAACACGCGGGAGTGTTCCAGGAATCGTCCGAGGACGCTGCGCACCCGGATGTTCTCCGACAGGCCCATCACACCGGGCCGCAGGGCGCAGATGCCGCGGACCCAGATGTCCACGGGCACCCCGGCGCGGGCCGCGCGGTAGAGGGCGTCGATGACGGCCTCGTCGACCATCGAGTTGACCTTGATGCGGATGTAGGCGGGGAGCCCTGCACGGTGGTGGGCGACCTCCTTGGCGATGCGTTTGACCAGCCCGTCGCGCAGCGATCTGGGGGCGACCAGCAGCCGCCGGTAGGTCTCGCGCCGCGAGTAGCCGGACAGCCGGTTGAAGAGGTCGGAGAGGTCGGCGCCCACCTGCGAGTCGGCGGTGAGCAGGCCGAAGTCCTCGTACAGGCGGGCCGTCTTGGGGTGGTAGTTGCCCGTGCCGACGTGCGAGTAGCGGCGCAGCGTCTCGCCCTCCTGGCGGACCACCAGGGAGAGCTTGCAGTGCGTCTTGAGCCCGACGAGCCCGTAGACGACGTGGCAGCCGGCCTCCTCCAGCTTGCGCGCCCACTTGATGTTGGCCTGTTCGTCGAAGCGCGCCTTGATCTCGACGAGCACAAGTACTTGTTTGCCGGACTCGGCCGCGTCTATCAGGGCGTCCACGATGGGCGAGTCGCCGGACGTCCGGTAGAGCGTCTGCTTGATGGCCAGGACGTCGGGGTCGGCGGCCGCCTGCTCCAGGAAGGCCTGGACGGAGGTGGAGAAGGAGTCGTACGGGTGGTGCAGCAGCACGTCGCGCTCGCGCAGGGCCGCGAAGATGTCGGGCGGGGAGGCGGACTCGACCTGGGCCAGGTCGCGGTGCGTACCGGCCACGAACTTGGGGTACTTGAGCTCCGGCCGGTCGAGCGCGGCGATGCCGAAGAGCGCGGTGAGATCCAGCGGACCGGGCAGCGGGTAGACCTCGGCGTCGGAGATCTTCAGCTCGCGCACCAGCAGGTCCAGGACGTACGGGTCGATGGTCTCCTCGACCTCCAGCCGCACGGGCGGGCCGAAGCGGCGCCGCATGAGCTCCTTCTCCAGCGCCTGCAGGAGGTTCTCGGCGTCGTCCTCCTCGACCTCCAGGTCCTCGTTGCGCGTCACCCGGAACATGTGGTGCGCGAGCACCTCCATGCCGGGGAACAGCTCCTCCAGGTGCGCCGCTATGACGTCCTCCAGCGGGACGTAGCGCTGCGGCGAGGCCTCCAGGAAGCGCGACAGCAGCGGCGGCACCTTCACGCGTGCGAAGTGCTCGTGCCCGCTCACGGGGTTGCGGACGACCACTGCCAGGTTGAGCGAGAGGCCGGAGATGTACGGGAAGGGGTGCGCGGGGTCGACGGCCAGCGGGGTCAGCACGGGGAAGATCTGCTGCCGGAAGAGCGTAAAGAGCCGCTCCTGCTCCTTCTCGGTCAGCTCGGGCCAGCGGATCAAGTGGATGCCCTGCTCGGCCAGTTCGGAGGCCACGTCCTGCTGGAAGCAGGCCGCGTGCCGGGCCATGAGCTCGCGCGAGCGGGTCCAGATGAGCTCCAGGACCTCGCGCGGCTGCAGCCCGGAGGCGGAGCGGGTGGCGACCCCGGTGGCGATGCGCCGCTTGAGGCCGGCGACGCGGACCATGAAGAACTCGTCGAGGTTGCTCGCGAAGATCGCCAGGAAATTGGCGCGTTCCAGCAGCGGAGTGGCCGGATCCTCCGCCAGTTCCAGCACCCGCTCGTTGAACGCCAGCCAGCTGCGCTCCCGGTCCAGGAACCGTCCCTCGGGCAACGGGTCCTCCTCGGGGCGCCGCGGAGCACCCTCCCCCTCGGGCTGCTCGCGCTCCGTGAACCCGTCCTCGAAGGTGTCGTCGTACCGCACCTCGTACGCGTCCAGATCGACGTCCAGGTCGGGCTCCAGGCCGGGCAGGTCCGCCGAGTCGTCCGTGCGCGGACGGTGGGCCGCGACGAACCCCGCGGAGGACTGCGGCCTCCCCGAACGACCTCCGTGATCTTCCTGTTCGCCGTGCGGTCGGTCCTGTGCCGGAGCGCTGGAGGACTGGGTCATACCTTCATTGTTCCGCGCCGACGGCAGGTCGGGCGCGCCGGAGAGGGGCGCCCTGGCGGCGCGGAGCCGTCTTGCGGGTGCGTGGGGCACAGCGGGCTGCATTCGGCCAGGCTCGCAACCGCTCGTGAATCACGGGTAACGCGCACATGGCGCGCAGGAAAGCGGGGTACTGCGCCACGGCGACGGCCGGGGCACGGCGGTGGCCTGCACGGACGGGTGCACGGGCAGGTGCGCGGACGACGGCACGAACGGCTGCGCGGGCGCATGCACGGATCGTGTGCACGCGCCCGCGCAATGCGGCCGGACGGCTCAGCGGTACATCCGGCGCAGCAGCCGCACCGCAACCGCGGTGATGACCGCCGCGACGGCCAGGGAAACCCCCGCCTCGGCCCACTGGAGCGGCCAGAAGTTGCTGTACGGATGGAAGTCGAGGTACCAGCCGGCACCGTCGTGCTGGGCGAGGCACTGCTGCGGGGAGACGCCGATGCCGCAGTGGGGCTCCGCGAGGTGCTCGCCCGTACGGGTGACGATGCCGCGCTCCAGCATCCATGTACGGTCCCGGATCAGCCCCGGCTGGTCCAGGGACGGCTGCGTCACCGGGCTCACCAGGTGCGGGCGCAGGGTGTCCAGCAACGCGCCCGCCAGCACGAGGTAGCCGACCAGCGCCGCGCCCATGGCGGGGATCGTGCGCTTGACCAGCAGGCCCGCCAGCGCCCCGACGGCGATGCCGAGCAGTGCGTGCGCGACGGGCGCGGGGCCCAGCATGTCGAACGAGCGGTACCAGGCCTGGCCGGGCAGCAGCACCTCCGGCACGGTCTGCCAGGCCGAGGTGTAGGCGGCCGACAGCAGCGAGCCGCCGGCCAGCACGGCCACGGCGGGCACGGACAGCTTCACCGCGAACCAGCGCAGCGGCGAGACGGACTGCGTCCACGCGAGCTTGTACGTACCGCTCTCCAGCTCGCGCGCGACCACCGGCCCGGCGACGAACATGCCCGCGGCCGGCGGCAGAAGCTGGAGCGTATAGCCGAGATAGTGCAGCAACTCACCGGCCGTGCGCCGGAAGTAGTCCACGGTGGCCTGGGCGGTCGGGCAGTCCGCGGAGGTGATGCAGGCGTCCCGGATGGCCCGGCTGTCGATGAAGTCGTCCATCCCGAAACCCAGCCACACCAGGCCGACGACGAGCGCGGCGAGCGTGCTCGCCGCGCACCAGACGGTGACGCGGTGCTGCCGGAGGACGAGCCAGGGCAGCCCGCGCAGCCCGGCGCGGGGACGGGCGCCGACGGGCGCAGCGGCGAGCGGGGTCGCGGTGGCCGTCATGCCGCCTCCTTCGGTGCGGGAGCGATCGTGCGCGGTTCGGCGGTCGGGGTGAGCAGGGGCGGGGCGTCCGGGGAGCGCAGGTGGGCGAGGAGAAGCTCCTCCAGGGACGGTTCGGCGACCTCCCACTCCCCCGCGACCGGCCCGTCGGTGCGCAGCAGCGCGGTGATCTGACGTCCGGTCACGCGCGACTCGACGACCGTGTGCCCGGTGAACTCCCGCGGCAGGCCCTCGGATTCGTGCCGCCCCATGACGAGGGAGTGCACCGAGAGCAGGTCCTCCACCTCGCCCGCGAGCCGGATCCGGCCATCCGCGACCAGCAGCAGGTAGTCGCAGACGCCGTCGAGCTCGGCCAGCACGTGCGAGGCCATCACGACAGTGGTGGACTGCTCGGCGGCCGCGGTCATCAGGGCGGCCGTCATCTCGTGCCGCACGAGCGGGTCGAGGTCGCTCATCGGCTCGTCCAGCAGCAGGAGTTCGGGCCGCTTGCCGAGCGCGAGGGCGAGGGCGACACGGGTGCGCTGGCCGCCGGAGAGCGAACCGATGCGGGCGGCGGGCGGCAGTCCCCCCGCCGCCACGATGCGCTCGGCCGTCGCCCAGTCCCACGTGGCGGGGTTGAGCTCCTCGCCCACGCGCAGGGTCTCGCCGACCGTGAGGTGCGGGTAGAGCGGCTTGTCCTGGGCGACGTAACCGATACGGGGCCGGACGGCTCGGTCGGACGGCTGCCCGCCGCCGAGCACGTGCAGGGCGCCGGCGGTGGGCCTGCGCAGCCCCGCGGCCAGCGACAGCAGCGTGGACTTGCTCGCTCCGTTGGGCCCGACGAGGGCGCAGATCCGCCCGGCGGGAATACGGAAGGAGCAGTCGCGCAGCGCCCAGCCGCGCCGGTGCTTCACCCCCAGGCCGGCCGCCTCCAGGGCGGTCCGGTCCGGGAGGTACGTCAGGTCGGTCATCCGGTTGCGGTCCCCTCGCTCGGACGCCGCGCGGGGTCACCGAAGTGCTCGTCCAGGACGGAGGCGACCAGTGCGGCCACGTCCTCCCGGTCGAGCCCGGCCGCGCGGGCGCGTTGCGTCCAGTCGGCCAGCTCGCCGCGCAGCGGCGAGTCGGCACCGGCCCCGGGCCGCGCCAACGACCGCCGCACGAAGGTCCCGAGCCCCGGCCGTGCCTCGACGAGGCCTTCGCGGTCGAGCTCGCGGTAGGCCTTCAGGACGGTGTTGGGGTTGATGGCCGTGGCGGCCACGACCTCTTTGGCGGTGGGCAGCTTGTCGCCGGGGGCGAGCAGGCCGAGGCGCAGGGCCTGCTTGACCTGCTGGACGATCTGCAGGTACGTGGCGACGCCGGTGCGCCGGTCGATGCGGAAGTCGACCACCGGAGCATCACCCTTTCACTACTTGATTAGTGAAAGGGTGATGCAGGGGGCCGGAAGCTGTCAAGGAGAGGCGCCCCGGGGCACCCGCCTCAGCTCTCCGTCCGGTACATCAGATCCGTCTCGTGCGTCACGAACCCCAGCCGCTCGTACACCGCCACCGCCGCCACGTTGTCGGCATCGACGTACAGCATCGCCGTCGGCAGCCCCTGCGCCGCCAGGTGCCGCAGGCCCACCGTCGTCAGCGCCTTCCCCAGGCCGCCGCCCTGGGCGCCCGGGCGCACCCCGAGCACGTACACCTCGCCCAGGCCCTCGTCCTCGTGCACCTTCGTCCAGTGGAAGCCGACGATCCCGCCCCCGCGCTCCGCGAGGAAGAAGCCCTCCGGGTCGAACCACGGCTCCGCCTTGCGGTCGTCCAGGTCCCGCTGGGTCAGCGAACCCTGCTCCGGGTGGTGGGCGAAGGCGGCCGCATTCACGGCCAGCCACTCCGCGTCGTCCACGCCCGGACGGAACGTCCGCACCGTCACCCCCTCCGGGAACACCGGCTCCGCGAGGTCCAGGCCCTCCAGCGGCCGCCGCATCTGCCGCAGCTCGCGGAACAGGCTCATGCCCAGCACCTGCGCCAGGTGCCGCGCCGCGGGGTGCCCGCCGTGCGCCCACACCCGCAGCCGCTTGCCCGACTCCTGCAGCAACGCATTGCCCAGCGCCCGCCCGTGGCCGCGCCCCCGGTGCACGGGGTGCACCACGAACTCGCCCGCCGGGGCCTCCACCGGGTCGCTCTCCTCCAGCTGTCCGTACCCCACGAACTCCCCGGCCACATCGCGCACCAGGACGTGCCGCACCCCCTCACGCCGCCCCTTGAGCTGCAGACGGCCCTGTTCGGAGACGGCCTGCTGGCCGTCCTCGGCCGCCGCGGCGGCCACCATGTCCAGGACGTCGCGCATCTGTTCGTCCGTCAGCTCGTCCAGCACCACGATCCGGCGCTGCCCGCTCACGTCATTCACCACGTTGCTCATGGGCCCGAGCCTACGAGCCCGCGGCGGGCAACCGTATGCTGCGGCCGACCTGCCAAACCCCACCACCCACAAAGGGGAACTCATGTCAGCGAAGCCGCCGATACGGCGACTCGCCCGACGGCTGACCGCCACGGCAGCCGTGCTCGCCGCGACGGCCGGTGTCCTGTCCACGGTCACCGCCCCCGCGAGCGCCCACGACCGCGGCCCCGGGAACGGCCGGCACGACCGGACCGTCGACGTCCAGATGCTGTCGTTCAACGACTTCCACGGCAACCTGGAGCCCCCGCAGGGCTCCTCCGGCACCGTGACCGAAGCCGAGCCGGACGGCACGAAGAAGGTCGTCCCGGCGGGCGGCATGGAATACCTCGCCAGCTCGCTGCGCACGGCCCGCAAGGGCCACGAGTACTCCGTCACTGCGGCCGCGGGCGACCTCATAGGCGCCAGCCCGCTGATGTCCGGCCTCTTCCACGACGAGCCGACCATCGAGGCGATGAACAAGCTCGGCCTCGACGTCACCTCCGTGGGCAACCACGAGTTCGACGAGGGCCGGACCGAGCTGACCCGCATGCAGAAGGGCGGCTGCCACCCCAAGGACGGCTGCTACGAGAAGGGCCGGAAGTTCCGCGGCGCCGACTTCCCGTACCTCGCCGCGAACGTCACCGACGAGAAGACCGGCAAGCCCATCCTCAAGCCGTACACGGTGTGGAAGCACAAGGGCGTGAAGATCGGCTTCATCGGCGTCACGCTCAAGGGCACCCCCGACGTCGTCACCGCCGAGGGCGTCAAGGGCCTGAAGTTCGGCGACGAGGTCCAGACGATCAACAAGTACGCGGACGAACTCAACCGCCAGGGCGTCAAGGCGATCGTCGCCCTCGTCCACGAGGGCGGCTACCCGGCCTCCGGCTCGTACAACTACAACTGCGACACCCCCGGTGCGGGCGCCGGCATCTCCGGCCCGATCGTCGACATCGCGAAGCACGTCACCCCGAAGGTGGCCGCCCTCGTGACCGGTCACACGCACGCGGCCTACAGCTGCACCATCCCCGACCCGTCGGGCGCACCGCGCACCGTGACGTCGGCCGCGTCCTTCGGCCGCCTGTACACGGACACCACGCTGACGTACGACCTGCGGACGAACGACATCGTCCGGACCGCCGTCAAGCCGCCGCACGCCGTCAACCACGTGGTCAGCCGGCAGCAGCCGAAGGCCAAGGACATGACGAAGCTGATCGGCCGGTGGAACAAGCTGGCCGCACCGGTGGCCGACAAGCCGGTCGGCTACATCTCCGCCGACATCAACGGCCGGGGCGCGGGCAGTTACGAGGAACCGCTCGGTGACGTGATCACCGACGCCCAGCTGGAGGCCCTGTCGCCCGCCGCCAAGGGCGGCGCCCAGATCGCCTTCATGAACCCCGGCGGCATCCGGTCCGACCTCGCCTACAAGGCCTCCGGCAACGAGGGCGACGGCGTCGTCACGTACGGCGAGGCGTTCACCGTCCAGCCGTTCACCAACATGATGCAGCTGAAGGACCTGACCGGCGCGCAGGTCATCAAGGTGCTGCAGCAGCAGGTCACCGGCCCCAACGAGGCCGAGCCGAAGATCCTCCAGGTGAGCAACGGCCTGACGTACACGCTCGACCTGACGAAGAAGGGCGCCGACCGCATCGTCACGTCCTCGGTGAAGCTGAACGGCACGCCGATCGACCCGGCGAAGACGTACCGCGTCGCCGCGAACGAGTTCCTGATGGGCGGCGGGGACGGCTTCCCGGTCTTCAAGGACGGCACCAACAAGCTGGTCGGCCCGTCCGACCTGGACGTGTTCGTCACGTACCTGACGGCGCACTCGTCGAAGACCTCGCCGCTGGCGCCGCCGAAGGCGGAGCGGATCACGGTCATCAAGTAGCGGCGCACAGGCGCGCGGTGCAGCGGGTGAGCGCGCGGCTGGAGTGAGTTGCTCCGAGGGGCGGTAGATCCGGGTGCGGATCTACCGCCCTTTGGTTTTGGAGGAGTTCATGATGAAGCAGGTGCAGCGGGTACTGGCGACGGTTGCCGTGACGGCCGTACTCGGGTTGGGAGGTGGGGCGTTGGCGACGCCGGCCGCGGCGGCGGATGTGGACGTCAATGCTCTTGGAGGGGCGGCCACCGCGGTCGTGGACAGCTTCCTGGGCGCAGGGCTCCTCGGCATCGAGATCGTCCACCTCCCCATCTCCCTCGACAACATCTGACCGATTTCCGGCCGTATACGGAGTTGGCCGGAATCCCCGCCCCCGCATTGCCGAGCACGCAACGACCCGGAATGATCACGTCCCGTATCGATCCGATCACTCACAGGACTGGAGACGAGACGTGGCATCCCGCTTTGCGTTACGCGCCCTCGCCGCGACCGTGGCCGTGGCGGCCCTGGGCGTGCCCGCGACATCGGCGTACGCGGCCACCGCGCCGCAGCCGGCTGCGAACGCGACGACGGTCGCGGACGACAACCCCTTCCGGTGGATGGAACTGGACGGCCTGAAGGCCGAGTTCCATTTCATGTGCCCGGCCGGGCACTGCGTGGGCTACTGGTCACTGGCCCTGGCGGACCAGGCGGCCGCGAAGCCGTACGCGGGCGGGGAGTTCTTCGTGTACGCGCCCGCGACGGGCGAGTTCGGGTTCTTCCTGAACGGCGACATCGCGGAGCGCACGGTCCAACGGCCCGGACAGGTACGGGTGATCGACAGCGAGTTCCTGCACACGCACCCGCGCGTGGAGATCCGCTACGGCAACCCGAACCACCCGCGGGCGGCCCGAGTGGTGGCATCGGCGACAACGCTGATGTGACGCAGAACGTCTGCCGGCGCACATCTTCAGCCACACCCGCGCGTCGTGAAGATGTGCGCCGGCAGAGGCCGGACGACGTGCACAGCCGTCGCGTGGTCGTCGCGACTCCCCCGAAACCCCCGAGTTCCTGCCATGAGGTACACGTTACGGCCACATTCCGCGAAGACGCGGAAACCCCGGCACAACGGCCGAAAAGTGTCCCGCTTTTTGCGCGTATTGATGCTAAGACTCGCGTTCGAGGCATCGCCCGGATACGGCCGGTTTCCCCAACGGCCGGAACAGGTAAGGCGTTTGTTAACGTACTGGCGGTAGCCCTTGCGTCCGAGGGCCGCACGCATGGTGGGATGTGGTGATGCGAACCCCCACGCGCATGCCTCCCCGTCCCTCCAACCCCTATGACGAACTCGCCTCGCTCGCCGATCCGGAACCGGTGACCGAACCGATCACCGAACCGATACCCATAGCCATACCGGAGCCGGTGCCGATATCCCTCGGCGAACGCGACGACGAGCCCTGGTCGCCCCCCGACCACCGCCGCGCCAGGCGGCCGCGGCCACGCCGGCGACGGCGCCGGCCACGCCGTAAGCACCGTCTCCTCAAGCTGCTGATCGCCGCCGGTGCGCTGGCCGTGATCCTCGTTCTGGCCGACCGGTGTGCCGCGATGTACGCGGAGAAGAAGGCGGAGCAGAAGCTCCAGCATGCCTTGCACCTGGAGGCCGCGCCCCAGGTCGACATCCGCGGATTCCCCTTCCTGACCCAGGTGCTGGACAAACGACTCACCCGGGTCGACGTGACCGTGCCGCACCTCGCCGCCGACCGGGTGTCGATCGCCCGCGTGCACGCCTCCGCACAGGACATCCGGCTGACCGGAAGCCTGCCGAACGACGTGCGCGGAGCCGTGGTCGGGCAGATGGAGGGGAACGTCCTGCTGTCGTTCGACGACATGAACCGTGAACTCGCCGCTTCGCAGGTCAAATTCAGTGACGACGGCGGCAATGTCATCGCCGCCCGCGGCTCGCTGAACGTCGCCGGGCAGGAGCTGGTGCTCCGGGCCCAGGCGCACCTGCGCCGGGTCGGCGACCAGGGCGTGTCCACGGACATCGACGGCATGAGCCTGGACCTGCCCGGCATCGCCGTCTACCGCCCCGGGGGCGGGGACAAGAGCCTGCTGCTGCACCGGGAGACGGCCGAGCGCATCAGCCGCGACGCGGCGCGCGTCAAGGCGCTGTTCTCGGTGCCGTCGATCGCGCAGCGGCTCGGCCTGTCGCCGGACGACGCGGCCGCCGTGCTGGACGACGAGGACCGGCTGCACGAGGTCACCGGGGCGCCCCGCTTCGTCGACCGGCTGATGCAGGTCAATCTCATCGACGTCGTGGCCGACCATCCGTGGCTGCTGGGGAAGGTGGGCATCGACCCCAAGGTGCTCGACGGCGTCACCCGACTGCGGCCGCCGGAGCTGAGCGACCGGCTGTCCTTCTCCTTCCGGCTCCCGAAGGAGGCCGAGGATCTCCATCTGCATCTGGACAAGTTGACCGTCCAGCGTGACGGGGTTCGCGCCGACGTGTCGGGCAGCGGGCTGGCCTTCAGCCAGTAACGCCCAGCGCCGGCGGCTCCACCGGTGCCCCCGGCAGCCGGAGCGACGCCACCGTGCCGCCGCCCTCCGCCCGGCGCAGGGTCACCGTTCCGCCGGCCTGCTGCACCGTGCGGGCCACGATCGACAGGCCCAGGCCGCTGCCCGGCAGGCTGCGGGCCGACGGCGAGCGCCAGAACCGGTCGAAGACGTGCGGGAGTTCGTCCTCGGGGATGCCGGGGCCGTGGTCGCGCACGGTCAGTTCGCCGTTCGTCAGTCGTACCTCGATCACGCCGCCCGCCGGGCTGAACTTCACCGCGTTGTCCAGCAGGTTCACCAGCGCCCGGTCCAGGGCGGCCGGCTCGGCGCGGACGTACCAGGGCTGCAGGTCCGCGTCGATCGTCAGGCCGGAGCCGCGCAGCCGGGCCCGGCCCAGGGCCCGTTCCGCGGCCTCGTGGAGGGCGACCACCTGCAACGGGCCGCTGCCCGGGGCCGCTTCGGGGCGGGAGAGCTCCTGCAGATCGCCGATCAGGGCGGCCAGTTCCGTCATCTGGGCCTTGACGCTCGCCAGCAGCTCCGCCCGGTCCTCGGGCGGGATCGCCCGGCCCGTCTCCTCGCTCCTCGCCAGCAGGTCGATGTTCGTCCGCAGGGACGTCAGCGGCGTGCGCAGCTCGTGCCCGGCGTCCGCGATCAACTGCTGCTGACGTTCGCGGGAGGAGGCGAGCGCCGCCGTCATGGAGTTGAACGACCGTGACAGGCGGGCGATCTCGTCGTCGCCCTCCGCTGGGATGCGGACGGCGAGGTCCTCGGTGCGGGCGATGTGCTCGACGGCGCCCGTCAGCTGGTCCACCGGCCGCAGGGCGGCGCGCGCGATCCACAGGCCGGCGGTGGCCGCGCCCAGGACGCCGATGCCGGCCGTGATCACGAGGACCAGGGCGAGCGAGTTGAGCGGCTTGTTCACCACGTCGAGCGGCTGGGCGACCGAGACCGCCGCGTTCGGCAGCTTCGCGGTGCTGTAGGTCGCGACGCGCATCCGTTCGCCGTCGACGGTCCGGGAGTCGTGCAGCACCACGTCGTCGACAAGGCCCTGGGCCACGGCCAGGTCCGTCCCGGTCACCTTGACCTGCGTCTTGCCCGGGGTCGTGCAGACGGCGCCGCCCGCGGTGACGATCTGCACGGTGTACGAGGTGGGGGGCAGCCCCTGGGCCGGGACGCGGTTGCTGCAGTTCGCGACCAGGTCGCGCATGTAGTCGGAGGGCACGTTGACGTTGGCCAGCGTCGTGTCCTGCTGGTGGGACAACTGCTGCTTGGTGACCAGCCAGCACGCCCCCGCCGCCACGGCGACGGCGAAGGCGACGGCCCCTGCCGTCAGCAGGGCCAGTCGCGAACGCAGCGGGAGCTTGCGGAGCCTGCGGATCATTCGCTGCCGCCGTCTCCCCGCAGGACGTAGCCGACGCCCCGGACGGTGTGCACGAGGCGCGGCTCACCGCCCGCCTCGGTCTTGCGGCGCAGGTACATCACGTACACGTCCAGGGAGTTGGAGGAGGGTTCGAACTCGAAGCCCCACACGGTCTTGAGGATCTGCTCGCGCGTGAGCACCTGCCGGGGGTGGGCGAGGAACAGCTCCAGCAGCGTGAACTCGGTGCGCGTGAGCTCGACGGAGCGGGTTCCGCGCGTCACCTCGCGGGTGGCGAGGTCCATGCGCAGGTCGGCGAAGGAGAGGATGTCGGCCGTGTCGGCACCCGGGGCGGCCGCCGCGCTCGCGTACGAGCTGCGGCGCAGCAGGGCGCGGATCCGGGCCAGCAGTTCGTCCAGCTCGAAGGGCTTGACGAGGTAGTCGTCGGCGCCGGCGTCCAGGCCGGTGACGCGGTCCCCGACGGTGTCCCGGGCGGTGAGCATGAGGATCGGCACGGTGACGCCGGAGGCGCGCATCCGGCGGGCGGCGGTGAGGCCGTCCATGCGGGGCATCAGCACGTCGAGGACGATCAGCTCGGGCCCGTAGGAGTCCACCTTGGCGAGGGCGTCCAGCCCGTCGACGGCCAGTTCGGTCGCGTAGCCCTCGAAGGCCAGGCTGCGGCGCAGGGCCTCGCGGACGGCGGGCTCGTCGTCGACGATCAGGATGCGGGAGGGCTGGTCGCCGTGCTCGGCGGGGCTCATCGGCTTACCTCACGGGGTCACGGGGGTCACGTCTGCGGTCACAACTGCGGACGTCTGCGGGCAGGATCCCTCTCAGCCTCGCACGTCACCCTGCCCCCTCGGGGATCAGTTGCCGCTGCCGCCCGCGCGGAGCTTGGCGAGGTCGGCCTTGACGGTGTTGACCGGGATCGCGAAGCCGAGGCCGACGCTGCCGGCGGAGTCACCGGACGCGGAGCCCGAAGCGGGGGCGTACATGGCCGAGTTGATGCCGATGATCTCGCCGCTCATGTTGATGAGCGCACCGCCGGAGTTGCCGGGGTTGAGGGAGGCGTCGGTCTGGATGGCCTTGTACGTGGTCTTGGACGAGCCGGTGTCGCCGTTGTACTGGTTGCCGCCGAACTCGAACGGCCAGCCCGGGAGCCCGCGGCCGTCGCGGCCCCGGCCCTGGTCCTGCCCCTGGCTGCCCTGCTCCTTGGCGACGGTGACATCGCGGTTGAGGGCGGAGACGATGCCGCTGGTGACGGTGCCGGTCAGGCCCTCGGGGGAGCCGATGGCGACGACCTGGTCGCCGACGCGCAGCTTGCCGGAGTCGCCGAGCTTGGCCGCCTTGAGGCCGCTCGCGCCCTGGATCTTGATGAGGGCGAGGTCCTTGTCGGGGTCGGTGCCGACGACCTTGGCGGTCTTGGTGCTGCCGTCGCTGAGGGAGACCTGGACGGTGTCGGCCCCGGCGACCACGTGGTTGTTGGTGACGACCTCGCCGTCGCCCGTGACGATGACGCCGGAGCCGGTGGACTGGCCCTGGCCGGTCGTGGCCTTGATCTCGACGATGCTGGGGCTGACGGCCTGGGCGACCCCGGAGACGCCGGAGACCTTCGAGGAGGCGTTCTCGACGGGCGTGCTCTGGCTGGTGCCGCCGGAGCCGCCGGTGAACTCGCTGACGAGGGCCGCGGCGCCGCCGCCGGCCACGGCCGCGACGAGCGCGCAGGCGGCCAGCAGGCCGATGGGCCCGCGGGCGCGGCCCCGGCGGCGGCCGCCGGGCTGCGGTGCGGGGACGGGCGCGGGCTGGGCGAAGCCGACGTGGCCGCCGCCGTCTCCTCCGGCGCCACTGCCGCCGCCGGGCCAGACGGTGGCGCCGCCGGGCGTGGTGACGGGGGCCTGCGGCGGCTGGGCCGGGGGCGCCGGCCAGCCGAAGGGCTGCTGCTGGTGGTCAGGGTCCTGGTGGCCGTAGCGGCGAGTGCTGTCCGTCATGTGTACGACTGTGCGCCCCGTTCATGAGAACAGTCTGAGTGCGTACTGAGAAGCCCGGCAGAACACGGCGCCCCGTCAGGGGCGCTCGAGATCCGCCAAACGCGGCGCTAGCCGCAGCCGCACGAGCGCCGGATCACCAGTGCCGAGGGGAACTGTTTCAGCCGCTCGCGCCGCGTCCCCGCGTAGCGGAGGCCGTCGTCGAGCACGAGGTCCACCGCGGACCGCGCCATGGCCTGCCGGTCCGACGCCACCGTGGTCAGCGGCGGATCGGTGAGCGCCGCCTCCTTCACGTCGTCGAAGCCGGCGACGGCCAGCTCGCCCGGCACGTCGATGCGCAGTTCGCGCGCGGCCCGCAGGACGCCGATGGCCTGGTCGTCGGTGGCGCAGATGAGGGCGGGGGGCCGGTCGGGGCCGCTGAGCAGCTCCAGGGCGACCTTGTAGGCCTCGTAGCGGTTGTAGGGGGCCTGGAAGAGCCGGCCCTCCAGCGACTTGCCGGCCTCCCGCATGGCCCGCCGCCAGCCCTCGACGTGGTCGGTGACCGGGTCGCCGACGGCCGGGGTGTGTTCGGTGCCGCCGAAACAGGCCACGTAGGGGTGGCCGTGTTCCAGGAGGTGCCGGGTGGCGAGCTGGGCTCCGCCGATGTCGTCCGTCACCACGGCGACGTCGTCTATGGCGTCCGGCCTGCGGTGCATCAGCACGACGCGGGCGTCCCACGCGTCGATCTCGGTCGCCGCGTGCTCGCTGGGGCCCTGGCTGATGAGGATGAGGCCCGAGACGCGCATGCCCAGGAAGGCCCGCAGGTAGTGCACTTCGCGCTCGTCGAGGTAGTCGGAGTTCCCGACGAGGACCATCTTCCCGCGCTCGGCCGCCGCCTGCTCGACCGCGTGCGCCATCTCCGCGAAGAAGGGCTGGCGCGCGTCCGGGACGATCAGGCCTATGAGGTCCGTCCGGCGGGAGGCCATCGCCTGGGCGACCCGGTCGGGCCGGTACCCCAGTTCCTTGATCGCGGCCAACACCCGCTCCCGCGTCGCCGGTGCCACCGGTCGCGGTCCGTTGTTGATGACATAGCTGACCACTGCGGTGGACGTCCCCGCCAGCCTCGCCACATCGTCCCGCGTCACCTTGGCCACGCGCGGCAGTCTACGCGGGTCCACCTAGGGTTTGGCAGGTCGTGATGACTTCGTAGTGAGGGCCCGCGAAGGCTCGGGGCCGCAGTCCTCGGGGCCGGCCGCGGGCCCAGTTCCCTTACCGGATCCGGACCCCTCCGACCGGCCCTCCGGCTCCGGCTTCTCCGGGAGCACGAAGCGGTATCCGACGTTCCGGACGGTGCCGATCAGGGACTCGTGCTCGGGGCCCAGCTTGGCCCGCAGCCGCCGGACGTGCACGTCCACCGTGCGCGTACCGCCGAAGTAGTCGTAGCCCCAGACCTCCTGGAGCAGCTGGGCCCGGGTGAAGACCCGGCCGGGATGCTGGGCGAGGTACTTGATCAGCTCGAACTCCTTGAAGGTCAGGTCCAGGACCCGGCCCTTGAGCTTGGCGCTGTAGGTGGCCTCGTCGACGGAGAGGTCGCCGGTGCGGATCTCCATGGGGCTGTCGTCCATGGTGATCTGCTGCCGGCCCATCGCCAGCCGCAGCCGGGCCTCCACCTCGGCCGGGCCCGCGGTGTCGAGGAGCACGTCGTCGACGCCCCAGTCCGCGGTGACGGCGGCCAGGCCGCCCTCGGTGACCACGAGGAGCAGGGGACAGCCGGGGCCGGTGGAGCGCAACAGCTGGCAGAGGCTGCGGACGTGCGGGAGGTCGCGGCGGCCGTCGATCAGTATGACGTCGGCGCCGGGCACATCCACCAGTGCGGGGCCCTCGGCGGGGGCCACGCGCACGCTGTGCAGCAGCAGGCCGAGCGCCGGGAGCACCTCGGCAGAGGGCTGGAGCGCATTGGTCAGCAGCAGCAAGGAGCTCATCGTCGGTTCCTCCGCTCTGAGGGCTTCCGAATGCACAAAAGGACCCGGGGGCGACTCTGCCCGGATCCTCTCTGCCCAGCAGGATAACCCACAGGACATTCGACGGCACGGAAGATTTTGCACAGCCTTGTGTTCCGTCGGTCACTTCGGGTGGTCATGACCGTGCCCTCTTGACGGACGGTTCCCCGCGCCCGAAGGGGCGCGGGGCTGTTACATCCTGCGGCTCCGCCGCGTGGGCGCGACCAGCCACAACAGACCCGCAGCCGAAGCTCAGGCCTCTTCCACGACCGGCTGCGCGAACTGCGCCTCGTAGAGCCGCGCGTATGCGCCCCCGGCGGCGAGCAGCGCATCGTGAGTGCCCTGTTCGACGATGCGGCCGGACTCCATGACGAGAATGACGTCCGCATCCCGGATGGTCGACAGCCGGTGCGCGATGACGAAGCTCGTACGTCCCGTGCGCAGCCGGCCCATGGCCTGCTGGATGAGGACCTCGGTACGGGTGTCCACCGAGCTGGTCGCCTCGTCCAGGACGAGGATCTCCGGCTCGGCCAGGAAGGCCCGGGCGATGGTGATCAGCTGCTTCTCGCCGACGGAGACGTTGGAGCCCTCGTCGTCGATGACGGTGTCGTAGCCGTCGGGCAGGGTGCGCACGAAGCGGTCGACGTGCGTGGCCCTCGCCGCCTCGACGATCTTGTCCATGGGGACGTCCTGGGCGCCGTAGGCGATGTTCTCGGCGATGGTGCCGCCGAACAGCCAGGTGTCCTGCAGAACCATGCCGATGTGCGAGCGCAGCTCCTCGCGGGACATCCCGGCGACGTCGATGCCGTCGAGCGTGATGCGGCCGCTGTTGACCTCGTAGAACCGCATGAGCAGGTTGACCAGGGTGGTCTTGCCCGCGCCGGTCGGGCCGACGATGGCGACGGTCTGGCCGGGGCGCACGGTCAGCGAGAGGTCCTCGATGAGCGGCTTGTCCATGTCGTAGCGGAAGGAGACCTGCTCGAAGGCGACCTCGCCGCGGACGTGCTCCGGCCGCACCGCGTCCGCCGCGTCCGGCGACTGCTCGTCGGCGTCGAGGAGTTCGAAGACCCGCTCGGCGGAGGCCACGCCGGACTGCACCAGGTTGGCCATCGAGGCCACCTGTGTGAGCGGCTGGCTGAACTGGCGCGAGTACTGGACGAAGGCCTGGACGTCACCGATCGACAGCGCGCCGCTCGCGACCCGCAGGCCGCCGACGACGGCGACCATCACGTAGTTGAGGTTGCCGATGAACATCATCGCGGGCTGGATCACGCCGGAGATGAACTGGGCCTTGAAACCGGCCTGGAAGAGCTCCTCGTTCTCCTTGCGGAAGGTCTCCGCGGACTCCCGCTGGCGGCCGAAGACCTTCACCAGCGAGTGGCCGGTGTACATCTCCTCGATGTGGGCGTTGAGCTTGCCCGTCGACTTCCACTGCGTGACGAACTGGGGCTGCGCCCGCTTGCCGACCTTGGTGGCGACCACGATCGACACCGGCACGGTGACCAGCGCGACCAGGGCGAGCAGCCAGGAGATCCAGAACATCATCGCCAGCACGCCGACGATCGTCAGCACCGAGGTGACGATCTGGCTCAGCGTCTGCTGGAGCGTGGTGGCGATGTTGTCGATGTCGTTGGTGGCACGGGAGAGCACCTCGCCGCGCGCCTGCTTGTCGAAGTAGCTCAGCGGCAGCCGGCCGAGCTTCTCCTCGACCTCCTCGCGCAGCCGGTACACGGCCCGCTGCACGACCGTCGTGGCGATCCGGGCCTGGACGAACCCGAACAGCGAGGCGGCGACGTAGATCAGGAACACCCACAGCAGGACGACGCCGACGGCGTCGAAGTCGATGCCGTGGCCGGGGGTGAAGTCCACGCCGGACAGCAGGTCCGCGATCTTGTTGTTGCCCTGCTGCCGCATGTGCGCCAGGGCCTCGGCCTTGGTCGTGCCGGCGGGTATCTGGTGCCCGATGACACCCGCGAAGATCAGGTCCGTCGCATGGCCGAGGATCTTCGGCCCGATGACGGTCAGCGCCACGCCGGCGACGCTGAGGAACAACCCGACCGAGATCAGCCCGCGTTCGGGGCGCAGCTGCGCGAGCAGCCGACGGCTGGAGCCGGCGAAGTCCATGGACTTCTCGGTGGGCTGGGCGCCCATCCAGCGCGCGGGCCCGCTGGCCGGCGCGGGACCTCTGCGCTGCGGGGGGCTCTGGTTCCCGTCGGAACTCACGCGGCCTCCTCCTCCGTGAGCTGGGAGAGCACGATCTCCCGGTACGTCTCGTTGGACTCCATGAGTGCGGAGTGGGTGCCGGTGCCGACGACGCGGCCCTCGTCGAGGACGACGATGCGGTCGGCGTCGCGGATGGTGGACACGCGCTGGGCGACGATCAGCACGGTCGCCTCGCCGGTCTCGCGGGCCAGGGCGGCCCGCAGCCGGGCGTCGGTGGCGTAGTCGAGCGCGGAGAAGGAGTCGTCGAAGAGGTAGATCTCCGGCTTGCGGACCAGGGCCCGGGCGATGGCCAGGCGCTGGCGCTGGCCGCCGGAGACGTTGGAACCGCCCTGGGCGATGGGCGCTTCCAGCCCGTCGTCCATGGCCTCGACGAAGTCCCGGGCCTGGGCGACCTCCAGGGCCTTCCAGAGCTCCTCGTCGGTGGCGTCGGGGCGGCCGTAGCGCAGGTTCGAGGCGACGGTGCCGGAGAAGAGGTACGGCTTCTGCGGGACGAGCCCGACGGCCTCGGAGAGCACGACCGGGTCGAGCTCGCGGACGTCCGTGCCGTCGACGAGCACGGTGCCCGCGGTGGCGTCGGACAGCCGGGGGATCAGACCCAGCAGCGTCGACTTGCCGCTGCCGGTGGAGCCGATGACGGCGGTGACCTCGCCGGGCCGTGCGACGAGGGAGACGTCCTTGATGACCGGCTCCTCGGCGCCCGGGTAGCGGAACTCCACGCCGCTGAGCTCCAGATGGCCGTGCCGGCGCAGCTCGGTGACGGGCGCGAGCGGCGGGACGACGCTGGATTCGGTCTCCAGCACCTCCTGGATGCGCTCGGCGCACACCTCGGCGCGCGGCACCATCATGAACATGAAGGTGGCCATCATGATCGCCATGAGGATCTGCATGAGGTAGCTGAGGAACGCCGTCAGCGCGCCGATCTCCAGCTGCCCGCTGTCGATGCGGTGCCCGCCGAACCACAGGACGGCGACCGACGAGAGGTTCACGATCAGCATCACGGACGGGAACATCAGCGACATCAGCCGCCCGGCCCGCAGCGAGACGTCCATGAGCTCCGCGTTCGCCTTACGGAATCGTTTCCGTTCGTGCGTGTCGCGGACGAAGGCGCGGATGACCCGGATACCGGTGATCTGCTCGCGCAGCACGCGGTTGACGGTGTCGATGCGCTCCTGGACGCCCCGGAAGACCGGGCGCATCCGCCAGATGATCAGCGAGACGACGACGCCCAGCGCCGGAACGATCAGCAGCAGCAGCGCGGACAGCGGAACGTCCTGGTTGAGCGCCAGGCCGATGCCGCCGATGCACATGATCGGCGCCGAGACCATCAGTGTGAACCCCATGAGCGTCAGCATCTGGACCTGCTGGACGTCGTTG
>NZ_JBSFWU010000044.1:0-58493 GCF_053594995.1 Streptomyces sp. NPDC002536 | reverse complement strand
TCTACCGATCTGGTTGATCGCGCAGTTCCCCGCGCCCCTGACGGGGCGCCGTGGCTCCACCACGGCGCCCACCGGCTCCCGCCGCAACCCGCAGTGCGGTCAGGCGCGACGCGCCCGCGCCGGCTTCTTTGCGGCACCCGTCTTCGCGGAGACGGTCTTCTTGGCCGGCGCCGCCTTGGCGGCAACCGCCTTCTTCCGGCGCGCAGGCGCAGCCGGCACCGCATCGCTGACGCGGTCCCCCAGCATCTCCCGCAGGAACTTGCCCGTGTGGCTCGCGGGGACGGCGGCCACCTCCTCCGGGGTGCCCTCGGCGATGACCAGGCCGCCGCCGTTGCCGCCTTCCGGGCCCATGTCGATGACCCAGTCCGCCGTCTTGATCACATCGAGGTTGTGCTCGATGACGATCACGCTGTTGCCCTTGTCGACCAGGCCGGACAGCACCGAGATCAGCTTGCTGATGTCCTCGAAGTGCAGGCCCGTCGTCGGCTCGTCGAGGACGTACACCGTGCGGCCCGTCGAGCGCTTCTGCAGCTCGCTCGCGAGCTTGACGCGCTGCGCCTCGCCGCCGGACAGCGTGGGCGCGGACTGGCCGAGCCGCACGTACCCCAGGCCCACCTCGTGGAGCGTGCGCAGGTGGCGCGCGATCGTCGGCACGGCCTCGAAGAACTGGAGCGCCTCCTCGATCGGCATGTCCAGCACCTCGGCGATGGACTTGCCCTTGTAGTGCACCTCCAGCGTCTCGCGGTTGTAGCGCGCGCCGTGGCAGACCTCGCACGGGACGTACACGTCCGGCAGGAAGTTCATCTCGATCTTGATGGTGCCGTCGCCGGAGCAGTTCTCGCAGCGGCCGCCCTTGACGTTGAAGGAGAAGCGGCCGGGCAGGTAGCCGCGGACCTTCGCCTCCATCGTCTCCGCGAAGAGCTTGCGGACGTGGTCGAAGACACCGGTGTACGTGGCCGGGTTGGAGCGCGGCGTGCGGCCGATGGGCGACTGGTCGACGTGGACGACCTTGTCGACCAGGTCGTCGCCGTCGACACGGGTGTGCCGGCCGGGGACGGCGCGGGCGCCGTTCAGCTCGCGGGCCAGGTGCGTGTAGAGGATGTCGTTGACCAGGGTCGACTTGCCGGAGCCCGAGACACCCGTGACGGCCGTGAGCACGCCGAGCGGGAAGGACACGTCGATGTCCTGCAGGTTGTTCTCCCGGGCACCGCGCACGGTCAGGCGGCGTTTGGGGTCCGCGGGGCGGCGCTGCTCCGGGAGGGCGATGGACTTCCTGCCGGAGAGGTACTGGCCGGTCATCGAGGCCTCGGTGCTCAGCAGCTCCGCGAGGGGGCCGCTGTGGACGACCTTGCCACCGTGCTCGCCGGCGCCGGGGCCGATGTCGACGACCCAGTCGGCGACCTTGATGGTGTCCTCGTCGTGCTCGACGACGATGAGGGTGTTGCCCATGTCGCGCAGGCGGACGAGGGTCTCGATGAGGCGGTGGTTGTCGCGCTGGTGCAGGCCGATGGAGGGCTCGTCGAGCACGTAGAGCACGCCGACCAGGCCGGAGCCGATCTGGGTGGCGAGCCGGATGCGCTGGGCCTCGCCGCCGGAGAGGGTGCCGGCGGCGCGGTTGAGCGAGAGGTAGTCCAGGCCGACGTCGACCAGGAACTTCAGGCGCTCGTTGACCTCCTTGAGCACGCGCTCGGCGATCTTCTTCTCGCGGCCGGTGAGCTTCATGCCGCGCAGGAAGTCGGCGCACTCGCTGATCGACATCGCGGAGACCTCCGCGATGGAGCGGCCCTGCACAGTGACGGCGAGGACGATCGGCTTGAGACGCGTGCCCTCACACGTCGGGCACGGCACTTCGCGCATGTAGCCCTCGAAGCGCTCGCGGCTGGAGTCGCTCTCCGCCTCGGAGTGGCGCCGCTTGACGAAGGGCACCGCGCCCTCGAAGGCGGTGGTGTAGGCGCGCTCGCGGCCGTAGCGGTTGCGGTAGCGCACCTCGATCTGCGTCTTGTGGCCGTTCAGCAGGGCCTTTCTGGCGCGCTGCGGGAGGCCGGCCCAGGGGATGTCCGTGCGGAAGCCGAGCTCGTCGGCCAGGGCGCCGACGAGGCGGCTGAAGTAGTCCTTCGTGTGGCCGTGCGACCAGGGGCTGATCGCGCCCTCGTCCAGCGACTTGTCCGGGTCGGGGACGATCAGCTCGGGGTCGACCTCCATGCGCGTGCCGATGCCGGTGCAGTCGGGGCAGGCGCCGAAGGGCGAGTTGAAGGAGAAGGAGCGCGGCTCCAGCTCCTCGAAGGACAGGTCGTCGTACGGGCAGTAGAGGTGCTCGGAGAACATCCGCTCGCGCTCGGGGTCGTCCTCGGCGAGATCGACGAAGTCGAGGATGACCATGCCGCCGGAGAGGCCCAGGGCCGTCTCGACGGAGTCGGTGAGCCGGCGCTTGGCTCCGTCCTTGACGGTGAGGCGGTCGACGACCACCTCGATGGTGTGCTTCTCCTGCTTCTTCAGCTTGGGCGGGTCGGTGAGCTGGATCGTCGCACCGTCGACCCGGGCCCGGCTGTAGCCCTTGGTCTGCAGGTCGGAGAAGAGGTCGACGAACTCGCCCTTGCGCTCGCGCACCAGCGGGGAGAGCACCTGGAAGCGGCTGCCCTCGGGGAGCTCCAGCACCCGGTCCACGATGGCCTGCGGCGACTGCCGGGAGATCGGGCGGGCGCACTCGGGGCAGTGCGGCTTGCCGATGCGGGCGAAGAGGAGGCGGAGGTAGTCGTAGACCTCGGTGATGGTGCCCACCGTCGAGCGGGGGTTGCGCGAGGTGGACTTCTGGTCGATGGAGACGGCCGGGGAGAGGCCCTCGATGAAGTCCACGTCGGGCTTGTCCATCTGGCCCAGGAACTGCCGTGCGTAGGAGGAGAGCGACTCCACGTAACGGCGCTGCCCCTCCGCGAAGATCGTGTCGAACGCGAGGGACGACTTGCCCGACCCCGAGAGCCCGGTGAAGACGATGAGGGAGTCGCGCGGGAGGTCGAGCGAGACGTTCTTGAGGTTGTGCTCGCGTGCGCCACGGACGATGAGACGGTCTGCCACGCCGGTCGGCACCTTTCTTGAGAGTCGGCTCCGGAGGGAGCTGCGGGGGTGGGCCGCGCCCCACCGACCCAGGGTACGGGGAGCGTCTGACACACGGACGTCGTCGGCGATGCCACCCCCGACGATATAGCACGCACATTCGATTTAGGGCGTGAGTCCACATCCTTCACCCGAAGGAGTGGCGGCGCTATGGTCGGGCCATGATCGATCATGTGCACGACCTGGCCTCCGTGCGGGACGCGACACAGCGCCTGCTCGCCTCGGTCGCCCGACTGGACAACGCCGCCGTGGCCGCGCCGTCACGGCTCCCCGGCTGGAGCCGCGGCCACGTCCTGGCCCACGTCTCCCGCAACGCGGACGCCCTGGTGAACGTCCTGGCCGGCCGCCCCATGTACGCGAGCGCCGAGCTCCGCGACACGGACATCGAGCGCGACGCGCCCCGCCCCCTGGACGCCCAGCTCAGGGACCTGGAGGAGAGCACGGCCCGGTTCCTGGAGCAGGCCGCCGTCCCCGCCGACTGGTCCCGCACGGTCACCATGCGCAACGGCGTGACCGACAGCGCGTCCCGCGTCCCCTTCCGGCGGCTCGCCGAGGTCGAGCTGCACCACGTCGACCTCGGCGTCGGCCACGAACTCGAGGACCTCCCAGCCGAGTTCACCGCCCGTTACATCGACTTCCTCGCCCGGCGCTTCACCGGCCACCCCGACGTCCCCGCGTTCGCCCTGACCGCGACCGGGGGCGGCCAGTGGTCCACCGGCCGCACCGAGGGCACCCCGATCACCGTCACCGGCCCCGCCCCGGCCCTCCTCGGCTGGCTCGCCGGCCGCCGCGACGGCACCGGACTCCACGCCGGTGCCGACCCGCTGCCCGCCCTGCCCCCGCTATAGGGTTGACGGCATGACATACAGCGGAGTGGTCGAGGTCGGCGGACCTGCAGACGTACACGAGTTGACCGATCTGATGATCTCGAAGGTCGCGGTCGGCCCGATGAACAACAACGCCTATCTGCTGCGGTGCCGGGCGACCGACGAGCAGCTGCTGATCGACGCCGCCGCCGAGCCGAGGACGCTGCTCACCCTGATCGGCGACAGCGGGATCGCCTCCGTGGTGACCACCCACCGGCACGCCGACCACTGGGGCGCCCTGAGCGAGGTCGTGGACGTCACCGGCGCCCGCACCTACGCGGGGCGGTACGACGCCGAGGGCATCCCCGTCTCGACGGACGTGCCCGTCGAGGACGGGGACGTCATCCGCGTCGGACGCGTCGAGCTGACCGCCCGCCACCTGGTCGGCCACACCCCGGGCAGCATCGCCCTGGTCTACGACGACCCGCACGGACACCCCCATGTGTTCACCGGCGACTGCCTCTTCCCCGGCGGCGTGGGCAACACCCACAACGACCCGAAGGCCTTCGCCAGCCTGATCGACGACGTCGAGACCAAGATCTTCGGGCAACTGCCCGACGAGACCTGGGTCTACCCCGGCCACGGCAACGACACCACCCTCGGTGCCGAGCGGCCGCACGTCGCGGAGTGGCGCGAGCGCGGCTGGTGAGGCTCCGGGGGTAGCCCGCCGTCCGCACACTCGGCGGACGGCGCGGTTTCGCCGCGCCCCCGGCAACGCCCCCGTACGCCCCGGAGCTCCCGTTGCCCGGGGCGCCGAGGGAAGTTGGGCACTGCATGAACCGTGCCCGTCCCCCGGCCATGATCCGCCTGGCGGCCGCCTCCATGGCAGGCACCGCCATCGAGTTCTACGACTTCTTCAGCTACGGCACCGCGGCGGCGCTCGTCCTCGGCCCGCTCTTCTTCCCCACCGTCTCCCCTCTCGTCGGCACCCTCGCGGCCTTCGGCACCTTCGGCGCCGGGTTCATTGCCCGCCCCGTGGGCTCCGTGCTGTTCGGGCACATCGGCGACCGGCACGGGCGCAAGCCCGTCCTCATCGCCTCCCTGCTGCTGACCGGCGTCGCCACCGTGGGCGTCGGCCTCGCGCCCACCTACGCCGACATCGGCCTCGCCGCTCCCCTGCTCCTCCTCGTCCTGCGCTTCCTGCAGGGCCTGGGGCTCGGCGGGGAGTGGGGAGGCGCCGTCCTGCTCACTGCCGAGCACGCCCCCGCCCACCGCCGCGTCCTGTGGACGAGCCTTCCGCAGACCGGCCCCTCGGTGGGCTTCGTCCTCGCGAACGGCATCACCCTGGCCCTGTCGGCCACCCTCTCCGACGAGGAGTTCCTCGCGTGGGGCTGGCGGGTGCCGTTCTGGGCGGCCGGAGTCCTGGCCGCGGCCGGGCTGCTGCTGCGCGCCCAGGTCGCCGAGACCCCGGAATTCCTCGGACTGGCCGAGCGCAAGCAGCGGGCCTCCCTGCCGCTGGCCGAGGTCGTGCGCGGCGGCCACTGGCGCCTCGTGCTGCTCACCGCCGGCGGGCTGTCCGTCGGCTACGCCGTCTTCTACACGGTCACCACCTGGTCCCTGTCCTACGCGACCGAGCAGCTGGGGGTGGACCGCACCGTCATGCTCGGCTGCATCATGACGGCCGTCGCGGCCTCCGGGGTGGCCACCCCGCTGGTCGCCCTCCTCGGCGACCGCCGGGGGCGCCGCCCCTTGTGCCTCCTCGGCTGCACGGCCTTGGCGCTGTGGATGTTTCCGCTGATCACCCTGCTGCGCACCGGGCGCCCGGCGCTGATCCTGCTGGGCTTCGTCGTGGCGATGCTGGCCTTCGTGCTCGCCTTCGCCGTCGTCGGTGCGTACCTCCCGGAGCTCTACGAGCCCGAGGTGCGCTGCACCGGCGCCACCGTCGGCTACAACCTGGGAGGCGTGCTGGGCGGTGCCGTCACCCCGCTGGTGGCGACGGCCCTGGCCCGGGGCGACCGGCCGCCGTGGGCCGTCGCCGTCTATCTGACCGGGGTCGCCCTGCTCAGCCTGGCCTGCTTCTTCCTGCTGCCCGAGACCCGCCCCACGGCAGCCGCCCGCGCCGCCGCCGATCCGACGCCCGTCTGACGCCGCTCACGCCCCGGCGGCGACGGCCTCGACGGCTCCGGCGGCCTCAGGCGCGGACGCCCTCGCGCTCCTCCGCCGGAGCGGCGGCTGCCGCCGCTTCGGCCTGCTCCTGCTTCCTGGACGCCCGCAGGCTGGTGACCGTGGTGACGGCCAGCACGGCGCAGATGACGCCGAGCGAGACCGGGATGCTGATCTCGGGGACGTTCACCCCGCCCTCGTGCAGGGCGTGCAGGACGAGCTTGACGCCGATGAAGCCGAGGATGACCGACAGGCCGTAGGAGAGGTGGACCAGCTTCTTCAGCAGGCCGCCTATGAGGAAGTACAGCTGCCGCAGCCCCATCAGGGCGAAGGCGTTGGCGGTGAAGACGATGTACGGGTCCTGGGTCAGGCCGAAGATCGCGGGGATGGAGTCGAGCGCGAAGAGCACATCGGTCGTGCCGATGGCCAGCATCACGATCAGCATCGGCGTCATCAGCCGCTTGCCGTTCTCCACGATGAACAGCCGGGTGCCGTGGTAGCGGTCCGTGGACGGGAAGCGGCGCTCGACCGCCTTGAGAAAGCGGTTCTCCTCGAACTCCTCCTCTTCCTCGCCCGCGCGCGCTTCCTGGATGAGCTTCCAGGCGGTCCAGATGAGGAACGCCCCGAAGAGGTAGAAGATCCAGGAGAAGTTGGCGATGATCGCCGCGCCCGCGCCGATGAAGACGGCCCGCAGCACCAGGGCGATGAGGACGCCGACCATGAGCACCCGCTGCTGGAACACCGGGGGCACCGCGAACTTCGCCATGATCAGGACGAAGACGAAGAGGTTGTCGACGCTCAGCGACTTCTCCGTGATGAAGCCCGCGAAGAACTCGCCGGCGGGCTTGCCGCCGGCGAAGAGCAGCAGCCCGAGCCCGAAGAGCGCGGCCAGGGCGACCCAGACCGCCGTCCAGATGCCGGCCTCCTTGACGGAGACCTCGTGCGGCTTGCGGCCGCCGATGAAGAAGTCCGCGGCGACGAGGGCGCACAGGCCGGCGATGGTCAGCACCCACATGGTCAGGGAAACGTCCACCGGTCCTCCGGCTCCTCGTACGGCTACGGCAGCAGCGACGACACTCGTCGCCGCTACGACAACGGTACAAGAAAACCCAAGGAAAGGTAAAGGGAATACCAAGAGCCGTGCGGTTCCGTCCCGCGTGGCTCCACCGATACAGCCGTTACAGCACCGCCTGGATCTGCACCAGCAGGTCTTGGAACGTGCGGCCGTCGGCCGGGGTGCCGATGGCCGTCATCTGCCAGCCGCCGCCGTTCCGGTGCACCTTGGCCATGATCTGAGCGGTGTACGGGCCGCCGCCGTCGAGGGTGTAGCGGGCCAGCTCCCGGCCGGTGTTCTCGTCGACCAGGCGGCAGAACGCATTGCGCACCTCGGCGAAGGTCTGGCCGGTGAAGGAGTTCACCGTGAAGACGATCTGGTCGATGTGCGCGGGGACGCGCTGCAGGTCGACGAGGATGGACTCGTCGTCGTCCCCCTGGCCCGCGCCGCCCACGAGGTTGTCGCCGGTGTGCCGCACCGAGCCGTCCTTGCTGACCAGCTGCTGGAAGAAGGCCACGTCGACCGGCTGCCCGTCGGCGAAGAGCACGGCCGACGCGTCGAGGTCGATCTCCCTGGTGCGCGAGCCGAACAGCCCGCGGCGGCGGGGGGCCGCCTGCCAGCCCAGCCCCATCCGCACTGCGGTCAGGCTTCCCCCGTCGGCCTTCTGCAGGCTGATTCCCTGGCCCTTGGACAAGTTGACCGTCACGCGCAGCCCCTCCTCGTACGCCCCCGCGGCCGCGCAGATACGCGGCCCCGGCAACGACCCTATGCACCGGCGCCGCGGACGGGCGCCCGAGGAGGGCGGTTTGTGGCGGTCCTGCAACATGCCCGGCCGGGCCTGCCGTCAGGCGAGGCCCGCCTCCTTCATCTGCCGCAGCTCCTTCTTCAGTTCGCTCACCTCGTCGCGCAGCCGGGCCGCCACCTCGAACTGCAGCTCCGCGGCCGCGGCCCGCATGCGGTCGGTCATCTCCTCGATCTGCTGGGCGAGTTCGGCGGCCGGACGGTCCGTCGGCACGGCCGCCGCCCTGCCCTTGGCCTTGGCCTTCGCGGGTGTGGGGGCCTTGCCCTTCTTGCCCTTGTCGGCGCCCTGGCGGTAGCCCGTGCCCAGCAGCTCCTCGGTGTCCATCTCCTCGCGCGCGAGCGTGGCGACGATGTCACCGATCTTCTTGCGCAGCGGCTGGGGGTCGATCCCCCGCTCCTTGTTGTAGGCGATCTGCTTCGCCCGGCGGCGGTTGGTCTCCTCGATGGCCTTCTCCATCGCCGGGGTGACCTTGTCCGCGTACATGTGGACCTGGCCGGAGACGTTGCGCGCTGCACGCCCGATGGTCTGGATCAGCGACGTGCCGGAGCGCAGGAAGCCCTCCTTGTCGGCGTCGAGGATGGCGACGAGCGACACCTCGGGCAGGTCGAGACCCTCGCGCAGCAGGTTGATGCCGACCAGCACGTCGTACTCGCCCGCCCGCAGCTCGCGCAGCAGCTCGATGCGGCGCAGCGTGTCGACGTCGCTGTGCAGATAGCGCACCTGGATGCCCAGTTCCAGGAAGTAGTCCGTGAGGTCCTCGGCCATCTTCTTGGTCAGCGTGGTGACCAGGACGCGCTCGTCCTTCTCGGCGCGCTTGCGGATCTCGTGCACCAGGTCGTCGATCTGCCCCTCGGTCGGCTTGACCACGACCTCCGGGTCGACCAGGCCGGTGGGCCGGATGATCTGCTCCACGAAGCCGTCGCCGCGGGAGAGTTCGTACTTCCCCGGGGTTGCCGAGAGGTAGACCGTCTGCCCGATGCGCTCGGTGAACTCCTCCCACTTCAGCGGCCTGTTGTCCATGGCCGACGGCAGCCGGAAGCCGTGCTCGACGAGGGTGCGCTTGCGGGAGGCGTCACCCTCGTACATGGCGCCGATCTGCGGGACGGTGACGTGCGACTCGTCGATGACGAGCAGGAAGTCGTCGGGGAAGAAGTCCAGCAAGGTGTTGGGCGGGGAGCCGGGCTCGCGGTCGTCCATGTGCAGCGAGTAGTTCTCGATGCCGGAGCAGGAGCCGACCTGGCGCATCATCTCGATGTCGTAGGTGGTGCGCATGCGCAGCCGCTGCGCCTCCAGCAGCTTGCCCTGCTTCTCCAGGGTGGCCAGCCGCGCCTCCAGCTCGGCCTCGATGCCCGTAACGGCCTTCTCCATCCGCTCCGGGCCCGCGACGTAGTGGCTGGCGGGGAAGACGTAGAGCTCCTGGTCCTCGGAGATGACCTCGCCGGTGAGCGGGTGGAGCGTGGAGAGGGCCTCGATCTCGTCGCCGAACATCTCGATGCGGACGGCCAGTTCCTCGTAGACCGGGAAGATCTCGATGGTGTCGCCGCGCACCCGGAACGTGCCGCGGGTGAAGGCCACGTCGTTCCGCGTGTACTGGATCTCGACGAAACGGCGCAGCAGCTGGTCGCGGTCGATCTCCTCGCCGACCTTGAGCGGCACCATGCGGTCCACGTACTCCTGCGGCGTGCCCAGGCCGTAGATGCAGGACACCGAGGCGACCACGACCACGTCGCGCCGGGTGAGCAGCGAGTTCGTGGCGGAGTGGCGCAGGCGCTCGACCTCCTCGTTGATCGAGGAGTCCTTCTCGATGTAGGTGTCCGACTGCGGGACGTAGGCCTCGGGCTGGTAGTAGTCGTAGTACGAGACGAAGTACTCGACGGCGTTGTTGGGCAGGAGCTCGCGGAACTCGTTGGCGAGCTGGGCGGCGAGGGTCTTGTTCGGCGCCATGACGAGCGTGGGCCGCTGGAGCTTCTCGATCATCCATGCCGTGGTGGCCGACTTGCCGGTGCCGGTCGCACCGAGCAGGACGACGTCCTTCTCGCCTGCGCGGATGCGCCGCTCCAGCTCCGCGATGGCCGCCGGCTGGTCACCGCTGGGCTGGAAGGGGCTGACGACCTCGAAAGGCGCCACCTTGCGTTCGATCTTGGAAACGGGCCGCATGAGACCACCGTACGGCCCACCACCGACAGCGGGCCGCCCGCCCGGCTCCCGCCCCGGGGTTCCCGGGCGCAGGACCGCCGGAGGGGCCCCCGGGCAGGGCGTCCCGGCGTGCCGGAGCGGCCCGCATCGCGTACGTGTGGTGTGTGCGGAGGCGTGCCCCTCGCCCCTCCCTCCACCGACCCTCGGTACCCAGGTCGTCACGACTCTCGTACACAGGACCGGACACCGCCGGGCCCCGGCCCGCACGCCGCGACCGCCCGCGAGGAGCTCCCGATGCGCATCCGCCCCGTCCCCTCCGTGACCGGCGCCCTGCTCGGCCTGTCCCTCGCCCTGCCCGCACTCGGCACGCCCCCCGCGCACGCCCTCGGGCGCCAGGAGCTCCCGGTCACCATCGGCCACCGCGGGGTGCCGGTCCAGGCGCCGGAGAACACGCTGGCCTCGATCGACAGAGCGGCGAGCCTGGGCATCCGGTGGGTCGAGAACGACGTCCAGCGCACCCGGGACGGGCAGCTGGTCGTCCTGCACGACACCACCCTGGAGCGCACCACGGACGCCCGGCAGCGCTTTCCGGGGCGCGCCCCCTGGAAGGTCGGCGACTTCACGCTCGCCGAGATCGAGGCGCTGGACGCGGGCAGCTGGTACGACCGCCGCTTCGCCGGCGAGCGGGTGCCCACCCTGAGCAGCTACCTGCGCCGCGTCGACCACAACCACCAGCGCCTGCTGCTGGAGATGAAGGCGCCCGAGCTCTACCCCGGCGTCGAGCAGCAGACGGTGGACGAGCTGCGCCGGGCCGGCTGGCTGGACCGGCGGCACGTCAAGGACAGGCTGGTCGTGCAGAGCTTCAACGCGACGTCGCTGCGCACGCTCCACCGTCTGCGCCCGGACCTCAAGAAGGGGTTCCTGGGCGCCCCGAAGGCCGCCGACCTGCGCGCGTACGCCGCCTTCGCCGACCAGATCAACCCCGACCACGGGAACGTCACCGCCGAGTGGGTGCGCGCCGTGCACGCGCTGAACGGTCCCCACGGGCGCCGTCTGGAGATCGCCGCGTGGACCGTCGACGACCCCGCGCGGGCCGTCCGGCTCGGCCGCCTGGGCGTGGACGCCATCATCAGCAACGCACCGCACGTCATCGAGGCCGCACTCGCCGAGGAGTCCGGCGAGGACCCCTTCGCGGGCATTCCGCCCGAGCCGGCCGCCTTGTGACCGGGCGGGGGCCGGGCGTTCCGGAGCCTGTCCGGTAGTGCGTCGGCTGCGGGCACATCGTGGCTGGTCGCGCCCACGCGGCGGAGCCGCTGGGGGTACCTCCCAGCGGTAGCTGGGGGAGCAACAGCCCCGCGCCCCTTACGGGGCGCCGTGGTGACGCGTGGCGAAGATCCGCCGGACACGCCCTACGCTGGCCCCGTGACGGATGCACCCGAACGGCCCTGGTCCTGGACGACGCTCGGCACGCCCATAGGCCCGCTCGGCCTCGCCGCGACGCGGGAAGGCCTGGTCAGCGTCGTGTTCGGCGCCGACACACAGGTCTCGGCACGCGCCGTCGAACGCCTGGCCGGCCGTCTGGGCTCCGCCCCCGGGGCCCCGGACGCCCTCCTCGCCGAGGCCTCCGCCCAGCTGGAGGCATACTTCGCGGGCCGGCTGCAGTGCTTCTCCCTCCCCCTGGACTGGTCACTGACCTCGGGCTTCAACCGCCGCGCCCTGCGCGAGCTGCACTCCGGCGTCCCCTACGGCACGGTCGTCGCCTACCAGGACCTCGCCGACCGCCTCGGCGAACCCGGCGCCGCCCGGGCCGTGGGCATGGCCATGGGCAGCAACCCGATCCCGGTCGTCGTGCCGTGCCACCGCGTCGTCGAGGCCGGCGGCGGGCTGGGCGGCTTCGGCGGCGGGACGGAGACCAAGCGGGCGCTGCTGGCCCTGGAGGGCGTGCTGCCGGAACCGTTGTTCTGAGCCGGTCCCGGCGACCTTCCGCGCCTACCCCACGTCGTACAGCTTCCAGGCGGGGAACCTGACTGCGGTGTCCCCGCCCCGGCCGCCGTCGTCCAGCAGCTCCCGGCGCCGAAGCATCAGCCGCAGGTGCCGTGCCGCGTCGTCGCCCTCGCCGGGCCCCCGGTCCAGGAGCACGACCGTGGCCGTACTGTCGTCGGCCGGCCGCACGATCGCATCGGCCGCATACCCGCGCACCATCGCGCCCAGCTCCACCACCGAGTCTGCCGAACCGGACGTCATGGACAGCGACTTGTACAGGCGCATCAGCAACTCGTCGGTCTCTCGCCCGGCATCGCCGGAGGCCGCTGCACCGGCCGCCTGGTGCAGCGCGGCTCCGACGCCGCCGCGCCGCTGCCACAGTTCTGCGTCACCCACCACGATCAGGTGTGAACGCGCCCGCGTGATGGCGACGTTCCAGAGGTTGAGCTGCCCCTCGACCCAGCCGACCGACTGCCGGTGCATGCCCTCCGCCGCCACCAGCGAGAAGATCATGACGTCGCGTTCGCCGCCCTGGAACGTGTGCACCGTGCCCGTGCGCACCCGGTGCTCGTACGGCTTGAGCCTCCTCTTCAGGGCCTCCTCCTGGGCCTTGAAGGGCGTGACCACGCCGATGGACGCCCCGGTCTCCTCGGGCAGTTGCCTCACCAGATAGGCGACACTCGCCTCGACCGTGTCGATCTCGGCGGCGTTGACCCAGGAGGTGCCGGACGACGGGCGACGGGCCTGCCCCTTCACCGGCGCCCAGATGACGGCGCTGCGCTCCAGCGACGGCTTGGTCCGGGGGTCGGTGAGGACGGTCAGCCGGCCGTCGTAGAAGAGACGGTTGGAGACCTCTGCGATGTCGGGGTGGCAACGGAAGTGTTCGTCGAGGAGGAGCGTGCCGCCGGCGGCCTGCTGGGCCGCGTGGAATGCGGAGTGGCGGCGGTAGGCGAGGCGGTGGCGCTCCAGCCAGTGGGCGCGCAGCCCCGCCTCGCGGCGGACCATGGCTTCCCGTTCAGGACTGATCCGGGTGATGTGGGCCAGCTGCATGGCATCGCCGATGACCAGCGCACGGCGGGCACGGAACAGCAGCGGAAGCACGTGAGGGATGGCGCACTGGCTCGCCTCGTCGATGATCACCAGGTCGAAGAGCCCCGCATCCGGCGGGAATCGGCGGGCCGAGAGGCTGGTGACGGCCCAGCCCCGCGCTGCGGGCAGCACGTCCCGCACTGCGGGCCAGTCGCTGCCGCCGGCATTGCGGGCCGTCAGCAACCCCATGATGCGCGAGCGCCCTGTCCGGGCGTTCCCGCGAACCGTGCTGTCGAGCAGCGCGGCGGAGGACGAGCGGACGGCCGACTCGGCGGTGTCGAGGACGGCGCCGAGCCCGGCGTCGTCCCGCCCGGCCGTCGCCCGCGCCTGCCCCGCCCGCCATGACGCCTCGGCGCCGACGAGGTCCGCGAGGGCGGCACAGGCTTCCGCGGTGGTCCCGTCGTACGACGCGAGCCCGACGCGGCGCAGCAGTCGTCTGCGGCGCGCCTCGCCGAAGAACCGGGCCCTGGCCGCACGCGCGGCCTTGTGCCCCAGCCCGTCCAGGTCGCCCACCGCGGCCAGCAGTCCGGCGAGGTCTTCGACGGACCGGCGCAGCCGAGCAGCGTGTTCCTCGCGGGCCCGGCCGGCCGTCAGCAGGGCCCGCTCGGTGGCCGCGGTGTCGGCGAACTCCTCGCGTACGGCGCTCAGCTGCTCGGTCGCCACATCGACGTCCATCGCCGCCGTGGTGATGTTGCGCTCGGGCGCGGGGGCGGCCATCAGCTCCCGGAGGGTCTTCGCCTCTGCTTCCGCGTAGTCCGTCCCGCCCGAGGACGAACCGGTGCGTACGACGCTTCCGGGCGACAGCTCTTCGCAACGGCGCCAGACTTCGTCGACCGCCTGGTTGTTGGTGGAGGCGACGAGCACACTCTGCCCTGCGGCCACCGCGGTGGCGACGAGGTTGGCCACCAGCTGGCTCTTGCCCGTGCCGGGCGGGCCCGTGGCCACCGTGAGGCGACGGGTCATCGCTGCGCGCAGCACGGAGGACTGTGCCTCGTTGGAAAGCAGCGGCGTCACCAGCCGCACGTCCTGCGCCGCAGCCTCTGCGGGGAGCCCGGTCCGCTCTGCGGGGTCGGGCGAGAGCGCGGCGAGCGCCGTGTTCTTGATCTGGGCGGTCTTTTTGGCGATGTTGTCGAAATCGGCGAGAAGCTTCTTCGTCGCCCTGTTGTCGCGCTGGGCGAGGAAGAGGACAGCGGCATTGCGGGCGCCGTTGCCCGGGGTACGGATGTCGATCCGGTCCTCCAGCCGGTCCGGTCTCGGCTCCTGCACGCACGGAAGCTCGTACTCCTGGCTGAGGATGTTGCGCACGTCGACCGCCATCCGGTCGTGCTGCCCGGCGTGCCAGCTCGGGTGATAGGTCTCGGCGAGCTCTGCCGCCGCGTCCTCGCCGAGCCAGTCGTGGGCGAGCCGCGGGTGGGGCAGCACCGGCCCGTACGGCTTGAGGCGGGTGCCGCCGTCCTCGTGCACGACCTCGACACGGCGTACGAGCAGGGGCGCGAACTTCGGCGAGCTCCAAGGGCGGCCGGTTCGGGGACCGTTGAGCACCACTGCCGGATAGCCGGCCCAGAGTTCGACGTCCTGTTCGGCCGCCGCCGCGACGAGACCGTCGGCCTCGGGGGGCACCGGGGCGCAGGCGTCGTCGTCCAGATCACCGGACAGGAACCGCTCCGAGCCCTGTAGGCACACATAGGACGTACCGGCGTCGTTCACCGCGAGGAGGGGCGTGTCCTCGTCCTCGGCCAGCAGACACTCCCGGTAGTAGTCCAGGAGGCCCGCCCAAGTGGGCTGGGAACCCGCCGCTTTGGCCGTCCCTTCCTGCCCGTGCTCCGGAACGGCCGTGCCGGCCGGCCGGCGTGTGAGCGGCAGGAGCTGCGGGGCCCGGCCGAGCGGACAGCTCGCCAGGATGATGCGGTCGTCGACGCCGTGCGTGGACTGCACGGGTATCTGCCGGGCGCTGCCGGCCCGCATCCGCCTGTTGACGTACTGGAAGAGGTCGTCCACCGTCACCTCGCCCGTGCCGTCCTTGCCGACCTTGCCCGTACGGAGCGCCTCGACGACCTCACCGGTGAACGCGGACGGCTCTACGCCGTCGGGCGTCTCGGCTCCGGCGTACGAATCCTCGCCCGCCCGGGACGACGACAGGACGTAGACGCCCCGGCTGGTCAGCAGGGCCCGTTCACCGGACTTGGCGGCGGGCTGTGCCGTCCGGTCCGAGGTCCGCAGGCCCACCGCGAATCCGCCGCTCTGGCAGCAGTCGATGAGCGCGACCTTCTGCGGTGCCCAGCAGGCCTCCAGCCGCTCGTTGACGAAGCTCGCGCTCACCCCGGTGGCGGCGACCCCGTCGAAGTCGGTGTCCTTGGCCACGAAATGAAATTCGCCCCCGGCCTGGACCAGCCGCACCCCGTGTCCGGACACGTACAGGAAGGCCAGCTCGTCGGCCTCACAGCTCTCCAGGAACTCTCCGATCTCGCAACGCATGTCGTCCGCGTCGAGGTCGGCAAGCCGCTTGACCGAGGTGAACGCGCCGATGTTGCGGTTCTCCAGGACCTGTTGCAGCAGCCAGGTGTCCACCTGGGTGGACGGCAGGCGGCCGAACCGGCCGTCGTCGTAGTGCTCGTTGCCGATCAGCAGGGCCTTGCGGCGGACAAGACGGGTCACTCGGACTCATTCTCCGGGGTCTCGCCGACCGCGTCCAGGAACTCCCGGACGACCCGCTGCTGCGCCTCGTCCGGGCGGGCGGGAATCGTGAGGGAACTGCCGTCACGGTAGGTGAGTTCGACCTTCCGCTGCCGTTCCTTCTCGCACCACTCCTTGATGGCGGTGATCAGCACCTGGGATGCGGGCCGGGCCGCGGCGCCGACAGCGGCCCACAGGGCCACGTCCCCAGCGGCCCCGCCCTTGCGGCCATTACCGGCGGGCGCCGCGGGATCCACGAATCCGGCGGTGACACCGTCGGTCTTCAGGAGTTCCTCGTGCAGCGCCCGCGTGAGACGTTCCTGCCGCAACGTGTCGCCGCCGGCGAGCACCTCGATCCGCCACTCCGGCCCCCCGTGGTTCACACAGCCCCCATCGCGCTCCGGCACGTGCGCACAAGCCGCATCGCCGCCGTCCTCTGTTCCCCACAGGGTACGACCCGTCCTCGGCGGGAAACGTCTCAGGTGCCCCTGGGCGCTGCCTCGGCGGCATATTCACGCCAGGTC
The DNA here is from genome assembly GCF_053594995.1 of Streptomyces sp. NPDC002536. NCBI lineage: Bacteria > Bacillati > Actinomycetota > Actinomycetes > Kitasatosporales > Streptomycetaceae > Streptomyces > Streptomyces sp. NPDC002536. The sequence goes on along the minus strand of NZ_JBSFWU010000044.1, from coordinate 42,152 downwards.
GCGAAGGCAGCGAAAGCCCGCTGCCGGGTGGACCCTGGAGGCAGGAGATGGACCATCATGATGCGCACAGGCAACGAACCCATGACCGCCCGCAGTCCCCTGCGCCTCAGGTGCGGCCTCGCCGCCTGGGGAGCGCTCGTCACCGCGGCCGGCACCGCCGCCTTCGCCCTCGCGGGGCGCCCCGGCTGGGCCGTGGCCTGCGGGCTGCTGATGCTGGTGACCCTGGTGGACCTCAGCATGATCATCCGGCATATCCGGCAGGGCCCGCACTACCAGCCGGGGCGGGACATACCCCCGTACGAGCCCGTCGACGAACGTCGCCGCGGGCCGTAGGGGGTGTCCGACGGGGCCTCACCCGGGAGGATGAACCCGCCCTGCCCTCACTTCTCCCCGAAGCGCGCCGCCTCCACGAAGTCCGGCCGCGGGTCGAGAGCCGCCGCGAGGCGGAAGTGCCGGAGGGCCTCGGCGTGCCGGGCGGCCCGCTGGAGCGTGCGGCCCAGGGCGAAGTGGGCGAACGCGTTGTCGGGCTCGCGCTCGATGACGAGCTGGAACTCGAGCTCGGCGGGCCGGAGTTGGGCCGCGTCGAAGAACGCGCGGGCCCGCAGCAGCCGGGCCGCGGTGTTCTCCGGGTGGGCAGTGATGACCGAGTCGAGGAGCTTGATCGCACCCCTCGGGTCCTTCACGGCCAGCAACTGCTCCGCCGCCCGGAAGTCGATCACGTGGGTCTCGGGCGCCTGCTCGGACACGTCCGCGTTCCTTCCCTCGGTACAGCACGTACACGGCAGATGCGCACACACATGCGCGTGCGTGCGACACCGCCTCGGAACGTCGCCGGGCGACGTCCTATTCCTGCCCGCCCTCCCGCACGCCATGTGCGGCCCGGCGGCACAGTTCCGCCCACACCTCGCGCACCCGGGGTTCCAGGGCGGCGAGCGGGCCGTCGTTGTCGATGACCAGATCGGCCACGGCCAGCCGCTCCTCGCGGGTCGCCTGGGCGGCCATCCGGGCGCGGGCCTCGTCGGCGGTCATGCCGCGCAGGCGGACGAGCCGGTCGAGCCGGGTCGTGTCCGCCGCGTCCACGACGACGACCAGGTCGTACAGCGGGGCCAGGCCGTTCTCGGCCAGCAGGGGCACGTCGTTGACGACGACCGCATCGGGGCCCGCGGCCGCCTCCAGTTCGGCGGAGCGGGCCCGGACCAGGGGGTGCACGATGGCGTTGAGGGCGGCGAGCCGCTTCTCGTCGGCGAAGACGATCGCGCCGAGCCGCGGCCGGTCCAGGCTGCCGTCCGCGGCGAGGATCTCCGGCCCGAACTCCGCGACGACCGCGGCCAGTCCGGGGGTGCCGGGTTCGACCACTTCGCGCGCGATCCGGTCCGCGTCGACGAGCACCGCTCCGTAGGAGACGAGCAGCCGCGACACCTCGCTCTTGCCCGCGCCGATTCCGCCTGTGAGGCCCACTGTCAGCATGGACCCCACGCTATCCGCCGGGCGGTCAGCGGCCGCCGTCGCCCTCCCGGTCGGCGAGGAACCGCTCGAATTCGGCGCCCAGTTCGTCGGCCGAGGGCAGGTCGACGGGCTCGGCGACCAGGTTGCCGCGGGTATCGGCGCCGGCCACCGCGTCGTACTGGTGCTCAAGTCCCCGTACGAGGGCGACGAGTTCCTCGTCGCCCTCGGCGATCTGGCGCTCGATCTGCTCCTGGGTGCGCAGCGCCGCGGTCCGCAGGCCGTGCGCGGTGTCCGGCAGGACGAGCCCGGTGGCGGCGGTGACCGCCTCCAGGGCGATCAGCGCGGCGTCGGGATAGGCGGACCGGGCCAGGTAGTGCGGGACGTGGGCGGCGACGCCCAGGACGTCGTGGCCCGCCTCGGCCAGCCGGAACTCGACGAGCGCCTCGGCGCTGCCGGGCACCTGGGCCTCGTCGAAGTAGCGGCGGTGACCGGGCATGAGGTCGACGCGGTTGCCGTGCGGGGTGATGCCGACGGGGCGGGTGTGGGGGACGCCCATGGGGATGCCGTGGAAGTTGACGGACAGCCGTACCCCGAGCCGCTCCACCAGCTGCCGCACGGCCGCGGCGAAGAGCTCCCACTCCACGTCCGGCTCGGGGCCGGCGAGCAGCAGGAAGGGGGCGCCGGTGGCGTCCTGCACCAGGTGCAGCTCGATCGCCGGGGGTTCGTAGCCGCTCCAGTGGTCGCGCCGGAAGGTCAGCAGGGGCCGGCGGGCGCGGTAGTCGACGAGCCGGTCGTGGTCGAAGCGGGCGACCACCTGGTGCGGCAGCCCGTCCAGAAGCCGCTCGACGACCTGCGCACCGGTCTCGCCGGCGTCGATGTAGCCGTCGAAGTGGTAGAGCATGACCAGACCGGCCGTGTCCTGGGCGAGAGCCAGGTCGGCCACGGCGAGCCCCTTGGGCTCCCATTCGTACAATCCCTGCGGATCCAACACGGTGACCGCTCCTCCTCATGTTCCGTACAGGGGAACGTCCTTGGCAGGCGCGGCCATTCCCGCGGGAGGGGAGAACAAGAGATAAGGCCCGTTCCCCTTGAGGGGGAACGGGCCCTTCTTCAGTCAGCTGTCAGCAGCTGCGGTCCCGAAGGACCACGGCTCACTGACCGCCGGCGAGCTTCTCGCGCAGGGCGGCGAGAGCCTCGTCCGACGCCAGGGCGCCGGAGTTGTCGGCCGACTCCGAGGAGTACGAGCCACCGGAGACCGGGGCGGCCGCAGCGGCCTGGTCGCCGGCGGCGGCAGCCTCGGCGTCCGCCTCGCGGGACTTGATGACCTGCTGCTGGTGCTGCTCGAAGCGGGACTGCGCCTCGGCGTACTGGCGCTCCCACTCCTCGCGCTGCTTCTCGAAGCCCTCGAGCCAGTCGTTGGTCTCGGGGTCGAAGCCCTCGGGGTAGATGTAGTTGCCCTGGTCGTCGTAGGACGCGGCCATGCCGTACAGGGTCGGGTCGAACTCGACCACGGACGGGTCGGCACCGAAGGACTCGTTGGCCTGCTTCAGCGAGAGGCTGATGCGGCGGCGCTCGAGGTCGATGTCGATGACCTTGACGAAGATCTCGTCGTTGACCTGGACGACCTGCTCCGGGATCTCCACGTGGCGCTCGGCCAGCTCGGAGATGTGGACCAGGCCCTCGATGCCCTCGTCGACGCGGACGAACGCACCGAACGGAACGAGCTTGGTGACCTTACCCGGGACGACCTGACCGATCTGGTGGGTCCGGGCGAACTGCTGCCACGGGTCTTCCTGCGTCGCCTTGAGCGACAGGGAGACGCGCTCGCGGTCCATGTCGACGTCCAGGACCTCGACCGTGACCTCCTGGCCGACCTCGACGACCTCGGACGGGTGGTCGATGTGCTTCCAGGACAGCTCGGAGACGTGGACGAGACCGTCGACGCCGCCCAGGTCCACGAAGGCACCGAAGTTGACGATGGAGGAGACGACGCCGGAGCGCACCTGACCCTTCTGCAGGGTGGTGAGGAAGGTCTGACGGACCTCGCTCTGGGTCTGCTCCAGCCAGGCACGGCGGGACAGGACCACGTTGTTGCGGTTCTTGTCCAGCTCGATGATCTTGGCCTCGAGCTCCTTGCCCACGTAGGGCTGGAGGTCGCGGACGCGGCGCATCTCGACCAGGGAGGCCGGGAGGAAGCCACGGAGGCCGATGTCGAGGATGAGACCACCCTTGACGACCTCGATGACGGTACCGGTGACGATCCCGTCCTCTTCCTTGATCTTCTCGATGGTGCCCCAGGCGCGCTCGTACTGGGCACGCTTCTTCGAGAGGATCAGGCGGCCTTCCTTGTCCTCCTTCTGGAGAACCAGGGCCTCGATCTCGTCGCCGACCTTGACGACCTCGTTCGGGTCGACGTCGTGCTTGATCGAGAGCTCGCGGGAGGGGATGACACCCTCGGTCTTGTAACCGATGTCGAGCAGGACCTCGTCCCGGTCGACCTTCACGATGACGCCGTCGACGATGTCGCCGTCGTTGAAGTACTTGATCGTCTCGTCGATCGCGGCGAGGAAGGCTTCCTCGTTACCGATGTCGTTGACCGCAACCTGCGGGGTGGTGGCGGTGGTCTCGGTGCTGCTCGTCATGTGGGAAAGGGCTCCGGTACGGACATTGAAGTCGTAGGTACTGCTACGCCGAGAGCCCGTATCGCACCGCCGAAGCCGGACAGCCTTGGAAGCGCACTTTCCGTGACCCGGGGGCCAGCGGAAGCGCCTCTACAACCGAGGGGACATACAACAAGTGCGAGCGCGGCCTGCTCCGTCTGAGGCGCGCAGGCCCGCAGCGCAACTTGTAGCATACGGGGGCAGCGGGAGACGGTCAATGCGCGAAGGCGCACACCCGGTACGAATCGCCACATATCCGGCACAACTCGGGTTGTGCGAGGCCACGGGGGCCCCGGAGGCACACACCCGCGGGCCGGTCCAGGGGCGAACGCGAGCGAAGATTACGCCATGATCCAAGAATTCGAGTCCGGTCCGGAACCGGAGGCCACCCGGCGGGACAGCGGCGTCACCGAGAGCAGCCGGGCCAGCCGCGGCTGGTGGGACCGCAACGCCGACGAGTACCAGCAGGAGCACGGCGGCTTCCTGGGCGACGACCGCTTCGTGTGGGGCCCCGAGGGCCTCGACGAGGCCGAGGCCGCGCTGCTCGGCCCGGCGGCCGGGCTCGCCGGGCTGCGCGTCCTGGAGATCGGCGCCGGCGCGGCCCAGTGCTCGCGCTGGCTGGCCGCCCAGGGGGCGCACCCGGTCGCCCTGGACCTCTCCCACCGGCAGCTGCAGCACGCGCTCCGGATCGGCGCGGACTTCCCGCTGGTGGAGGCGGACGCCGGCGCCCTGCCCTTCGCCGACGGCTCCTTCGACCTGGCGTGCTCGGCCTACGGGGCCATGCCCTTCGTCGCCGACCCGGTGCGTGTGATGCGCGAGGTGCACCGGGTGCTGCGGCCCGGCGGGCGCTGGGTCTTCTCGGTCACCCACCCCCTCCGCTGGGCCTTCCCCGACGAGCCGGGCCCCGAGGGCCTGTCCGTCGCCGCCTCCTACTTCGACCGCACGCCCTACGTGGAAGAGGACGAGACGGGCCGGGCCGTCTACGTGGAGCACCACCGCACGGTCGGCGACCGGGTGCGCGACGTGGTGGCGGGCGGCTTCCGGCTGCTCGACCTGGTCGAGCCGGAGTGGCCCGACTGGAACCGGCAGGAGTGGGGCGGCTGGTCCCCGCTGCGCGGGCACCTGATCCCGGGCACGGCGGTCTTCGTGTGCGAGCGGGACCGGTGACCCTCCGCACCGACGCCCTCGACCGGCTGCCCGTGCGCGCCGCGCTGCCCGGGCTGGAGGCGGCACTGGACGAGCGCGGGGCGGCGGTGCTGCACGCGCCTCCCGGCACCGGCAAGACCACGATGGTGCCGCTCGCGGTGGCCGGGCTGCTGCCGGGCCACGGCGACGGCACACCGCGCCGCGTGCTCGTCGCCGAACCCCGGCGCATGGCCGCGCGGGCCGCGGCCCGGCGCATGGCGTGGCTGCTCGGCGAGGAGCCGGGCGGCCTGGTCGGCTTCACCGTGCGCGGCGAGCGCCGCGTCGGCCCCGGCACCCGGGTCGAGGTGGTGACCACGGGCGTCCTGCTGCAGCGGATCCAGCGGGACCCGGAGCTCACCGGCGTCGACGTGGTGCTGATGGACGAGTGCCACGAGCGGCACCTGGACGCCGACACCGCGCTGGCCTTCCTCGTGGACGTCCGGGCCACCCTGCGCCCGGACCTGCGGATCGTCGCGGCCTCCGCGACCTCGGACACCGCGGCGTGGTCGCAGCTGCTGAGCGTGCTGGACGGCACGGGCCCGGCGCCGGTGGTCCACGGCGGAGGCGAAGGGCACCTGGTCCGCGTCCTCTTCGCCGCGCCGCCCGCGGGCATCCGCCCGCCGCACGGCACCCGGGTGGACCCTGCGCACCTGGCCCACGTGGCGGCCACGGTGCGGCGCGCGCTGACCATGCGGGACGGGGACGTGCTGTGCTTCCTGCCCGGCGTGGGCGAGATCGGCCGGGTGGCCGGGCTGCTCGCGGGCGTGGACGCGGAGGTGCTCCAGCTCCACGGGCGGGCCCCGGCCGCCGTGCAGGACGCGGTGCTGCGCGGTCCCGGCGGGCGGCGGCGGGTGATCCTCGCGACGTCCGTGGCGGAGTCCAGCCTGACCGTGCCCGGGGTGCGCATCGTCGTGGACTCGGGCCTGGCGCGGGAGCCGCGCATGGATCATGCCCGGGGTCTCGGCTCGCTGACGACCGTGCGGGTCTCCGAGGCGACCGCGACGCAGCGGATGGGCCGGGCGGGCCGCGAGGCCCCGGGGCTCGTCCTGCGCTGCTGGGCCGAGGCGGAGGACGGCGGGCGGCCGCGGTTCCCGGCGCCGGAGATCGCCGTCGCGGACCTGGCGGCGTTCGCCCTGCAGGCCGCCTGCTGGGGCGATCCGGACGCGTCCGGGCTGGCCCTGCTGGACCCGCCGCCCGCGGGTGCCCTGGCGGCGGCCCGGGCGGTGCTGGAAGCGACCGGTGCCGTGGATGCGTCGGGGCGTCCGACGGAGCGCGGCCGGGCGATGGCGCGCCTGGGTGTGCATCCGCGCCTGGCGCGTGCCCTGCTGGACGGCGCGCGTGAGGTCGGCACGCGCCGGGCGGCCGGGATCGTGGCCCTGCTGAGCGAGGAGCCGCCGCGCGAGTACGGGGACGACCTGGCGGCGGCCTGGCGCGCCGCCCGGCGCGGCAACGACGCGTACGGGGCGCGGTGGCATAAGGAGGCGCGCAGGCTGGAGAACGCGCTGCAGGGCGAGGGGCACAGCGGCAACGGCTCCCACCCGCTCACGGACGACGCCGCGGCCGGGCTCGTCGCCGCCCTCGCGTTCCCCGAGCGGGTGGCGCGGGCGCGGGGCGAGGGCTCGTACCTGATGGCTTCGGGGACGCGGGCCGAGGTCGGGGGCGGCACACAGCTGCGCGGTGCGCCGTGGGTGGCCGTGGCCGTGGCGGACCGCCCCGTGGCGGCCGCGTCGGCGCGGGTGCGGCTCGGTGCGGTGATCGACGAGGACACGGCCCGCGCGGCCGCCGGGGCCCTGCTGGCGCAGGGCGAGGAGGTGCACTGGTCCGAGGAGCGGCGCGACGTGGTGGCCCGGCGCGTGGAGCGGCTGGGCGCGGTGGAGCTGGGTTCCGGCACCCTGGCCGCCCCGGACCCGGACCTGGTGCGGGCCGCGCTGCTGGAGGGGCTGCGGCGCGAGGGGCTCGGGCTGCTGCGCTGGCCGGCGGAGGCCGCCGGGCTGCGGCAGCGGATGGCGTTCCTGCACCGGGAACTGGGCGGGCCGTGGCCGGACGTGTCGGACGCGGCGCTGCTGGACGGGGCGGAGGACTGGCTCGGCTGGGAGCTCGGGCAGGCCCGCAGGCGGGCCGACCTGGAGCGGCTGGACGCGGGCAAGGCGCTGGAGCGGCTGCTGCCGTGGGCGTCCGGGGACGCCGCGCGCCTGGACGAGCTGGCACCCGAGCGGATCGAGGTCCCGAGCGGGTCGCGGATCCGCGTGGAGTACGGGGACGGGCAGCCCGTGCTGGCCGTCAAGCTGCAGGAGCTGTTCGGGCTGCGGGAGACTCCCCGGGTGGCGGGCGGACGGGTGCCGGTGCTGGTGCACCTGTTGTCGCCGGCCGGGCGGTCGGCCGCCGTGACGGCCGACCTGGAGTCCTTCTGGCGGGACGGGTACCGGGCGGTGCGGGCCGAGTTGCGGGGGCGGTATCCGCGGCACCCGTGGCCGGAGGATCCGGCCGCTGCGGTGGCGACGCGGCGGGTCAACCCGCGGCGGTAGGGCCTGTCCGGCGGATCTTCGTCACGCGGCACCACGGCGCCCCGTCAGGGGCGCGGGGAACTGCGCGACCAGCCACGACGCGCCCGCAGTCGAGGTCCCCAGGGCTCCGCCCCGGGCCCCTGGGTAGTACCTCGGCTGCAGGCCGTCGGTGGCTGGTCGCGCCCACGCGGCGGAGCCGCATATGTGAACAGCCCCGCGCCCCTGACGGGGCGCAAAAGCCTTACGGCAGGTACCGCTCCAGTGCTGCCGCGCCCTTTTCCTGGATGTGTTGCCTGGCCAGTTCGACCCGTTCCGGGGTCACGTCATGGCCCGATGCCATGACCAGGTCCTCCGGGTCGAACGGCCGCTCACTGCCGGTGTACAGCCGGCTCGGCCCGGACGCGGCGCTCTTGTCCTCGGGAATCGTCTCCTTCACGGCGAGCCTCCTCTGCTCAGCGGCCCTCTCGGGCCGGCCGTGCGGGTTTCCCTCCATCGTGTGACAGGTCGCCCGGAATTGCACGCCGGTCCCGGCCGCGGATCTCCAGCGCCAGGGCGAGGGCCAGCAGCGCGGCGCCGAGGGCCAGCAGGCCCCACGGGAGGTAGCTCGTGAGCAGCAGGACCAGTTGCCGCTGCGACGTCACGAGGGCGACGGTGGAGTCGACGTAGTCCGGCCGCATCGCCACGTGCCCGGCGAAGGCGGTGATCGGCTGTTTCTCCGGGTGCCCGGTCCAGCGCAGTTCCTCGCGGTGGTTCTCCTCGCCGTTGACCGGGGCCCCGGTGACGGGGTCGACCCAGAACATGCGGGTGGTGGTGTACCAGCGCTCCAGGCCGAGCTGCCGGACGGTGTCGGGGGTGACGCCCAGAGGCAGCGTCCTGGGAACGGGGACCCGGGTCCAGGGGATCGTCTGCTCGAAGTAGTAGACGTCCAGGCCGTGGAAGGTGCGGGTGCCCCGGTAGTGGATGGGGGCGGAGGTACGGGTCTGCATGTCGAAGTAGCGGTAGTCGTGCTTGCGGACCAGGAAGGGCCACTTGTACTCGATGCCGTCGCGGCGCACGGGCGTGCCGTCGACGCTCTCGCCGCCCGCGTGCAGGGGCTGCTGGGTGTGGGCGTCGAAGACGTAGCGCTCGGGGATGCGGGAGACCATGGCTCCGTCGGGTCCGGCGACGTAGGTGAGGGTGTCCCAGACGACGGCGTCCCGCCCGGTCTCGGCCCTGACCCTGGCGGCCTGTTCGGTGTTGCCCTTGAGGGTCTCGATCATGGTGACCTTGGGCACCCGCCGGGGCTGCAGGGTGCCGTAGTCGACGAGGGTCGCGTCCTTGGCCTCCATCACGACCGACTGGTAGCGCCCGGCGGGGACCTTCGCCAGCCGGGGGAAGGCGTACCAGCGCAGCAGTGGCGACAGGGCGGTGCAGAACACGGCGAGGGCGAGGAGGACCAGGCTCGCTCGGCGGCGCACGGCGCGCTCCCCCGGCCTATGGGTGCGCGGGCGGCGAGGTCAGCAGGGGCCGGGGAGAGGTGTGGCCGCGGGGCGGGCCGATGGCGGTGACCGCGGCGACGAGGGCGAGGGCGGCGGCCAGTCCGATGACCGCGGCGGCCAGTGCACGCATGGCTCGGCCTCCCTTGCTCCGGCAGTGAATTGACGGAGCGTCAGAAAAATGGGAGGGGCACGCTAGCAACACGCGGCGAAGAGGGGAACAGCAAACGCACTCCTGCCCGCCCCGCGCCGACGGGCGGGGACGGGCAGGGGCGTTCGCATCAGTGCGCCGCGGACTCCCAGTCGGCGCCGACGCCGACGGAGACGTCCAGCGGGGCGCGCAGCTCCACGGCCCCGGCCATCTCGCGCCGGACCAGCTCCTCGACCTGCTCCCGCTCGCCCGGGGCGATCTCCAGCACGATTTCGTCGTGCACCTGGAGCAGCATCCGCGAGGAGAGGCCCCCGGCCGTGATCGCCTCGCCCACGCGCAGCATGGCGATCTTGACGATGTCGGCGGCGGTGCCCTGGATCGGCGCGTTGAGCGCCATGCGCTCGGCCATCTCGCGGCGCTGGCGGTTGTCGCTGTTGAGGTCGGGCAGGTAGCGGCGGCGGCCGAGGATGGTCTCGGTGTAGCCGGTGGCCCGGGCCTCCTCGACGACGCGCTGCAGATAGTCGCGGACGCCGCCGAAGCGCTCGAAGAAGGTGTCCATCAGCCTGCGCGCCTCGTCCGGCGCGATGTTCAGCTGCTGGGACAGGCCGAAGGCCGACAGCCCGTAGGCCAGGCCGTAGGACATGGCCTTGATCTTGCGGCGCATCTCCGGGTCGACCTCGGACTTGGCGACGCCGAAGACCTGGGAGGCGACGGTGGTGTGCAGGTCCTCGCCGGAGGCGAAGGCCTCGATCAGGCCCTCGTCCTCGGAGAGGTGGGCCATCACACGCAGCTCGATCTGGCTGTAGTCGGCGGTCATCAGGGACTCGTAGCCCTCGCCGACGACGAAGCCGCGGCGGATGGCGCGGCCCTCGTCCGTGCGCACCGGGATGTTCTGCAGGTTGGGGTCGGTGGACGACAGCCGGCCGGTGGCCGCCACCGTCTGGTTGAAGGTGGTGTGGATGCGGCCGTCGGGGGCGACGGCCTTGATCAGACCCTCGACCGTGGAGCGCAGCTTGGACTGCTCGCGGTGGCGCAGCATGACGACCGGCAGCTCGTTCTCCGTCTGGGAGGCGAGCCAGGCCAGGGCGTCGGCGTCGGTGGTGTAACCGGTCTTGGTCTTCTTCGTCTTGGGCAGGCCCAGCTGGCCGAAGAGCACCTCCTGCAGCTGCTTGGGCGAGCCCAGGTTGAACTCGCGGCCCGCGGCGGCGTGCGCCTCCTGCACGGCCTGCTGCACGGCGGCGGCGAACTGCTGCTCCATGCGCTCCAGCCAGCCGCGGTCGGCGGCGATGCCGGCCCGCTCCAGGCCGGCCAGCATGGCGCTGGTGGGCAGCTCGACATCGGTCAGCAGACCGGCGGCGCCCACGTCCTCCAGGCGGGCGGCGAACGCCTCGCCGAGGTCCAGGACGGTGCGGGCGCGGCCCATCAGGGCGTCGGCCTCGGCCTGTTCGTCGGCGCCGAAGGCCAGCTGCCCGTCGCCCGCGGCGGCGGTGGCCAGTTCACGGCCCAGGTACTCCACGGACAGGACGTCGAGCGCGAAGGAGCGGCGGCCGGGCTTGACCAGGTAGGCGGCGAGGGCCGTGTCCATGGTGACGCCCTCGACGCGCCAGCCGTGGTCGGCGAAGACGCGCATGGCGGCCTTGGCGTCGTGCAGCACCTTGGGGCGGGCGGCGTCCGCGCTCCAGGCGGCGAACGCCTGCTCGTCGGCCTCGTCCAGCTCGGCCGGGTCGAACCAGGCCGCCGGGCCCTCCGCCGTCGCCAGGGCGATCTCGGCGACCCGGCCGCTGCCCTGCGACCAGCTGTCGACGACGGCCACGCCCAGGGCGGCCGCGCCGTGCTCCGCGAGCCAGGGGGCCAGCCCGCCCGTGCCGAGCACCGTGCCGTCCACCTCGGCGCCGGCGGCCGGGGCGGGCTCCTCGGCGCCCTCGGCACCGGGGTCGACGGCGAGCAGCCGGTCGCGCAGACCCTGGTTGCGGATCTCCAGCTTCTCCAGGAGCGCCACCAGCGCCTGCCGGTCGTAGGCGGCGCGGGCCAGGCCCTCGGGGCCGGCGGGCAGCTCCACGTCGCGCACCATCTCGGTGAGGCGGCGGTTGAGCTTGACCGCCTCCAGGTGGTCGCGCAGATTCTGCCCGGCCTTGCCCTTGACCTCCTCGACGCGCTCGACCAACTCGGCGAACGAACCGAACTGGTTGATCCACTTCGCGGCCGTCTTCTCGCCGACGCCGGGGATGCCCGGGAGGTTGTCCGAGGGGTCGCCGCGCAGCGCGGCGAAGTCCGGGTACTGCTGCGGCGACAGGCCGTACTTCTCCTGGACCTTTTCCGGGGTGAAGCGCGTCAGCTCCGAGACGCCCTTGGTCGGGTAGAGCACGGTGACGGCGTCCGTGACGAGCTGGAAGGAGTCGCGGTCGCCGGTGACGATCGCGACGTCGAAGCCCTCGGCCTCGGCCTGGGTGGCCAGCGTGGCGATCACGTCGTCGGCCTCGAAGCCGTCGACGGCGAAGCGCTGGACGCCCATCGCGTCCAGCATCTCGCCGATGAGCGCGACCTGGCCCTTGAACTCGTCGGGGGTCTTGGAGCGCGTCGCCTTGTACTCGGGGAACTCGTCCGAGCGCCACGTCTTGCGCGAGACGTCGAAGGCCACCGCGAAGTGCGTGGGCGCCTCGTCACGCAGGGTGTTGGCCAGCATCGAGGCGAAGCCGTACACGGCGTTCGTCGTCTGGCCGTCGGAGGTGGTGAAGTTCTCCGCGGGCAGCGCGAAGAATGCCCGATACGCCATGGAATGCCCGTCCATCAGGAGCAGGCGCGGACGGCCTCCCTCCGCCGCCTCGCTGCCGGTCGGTTCACTCATTGCGGTCCCGGATGTCGATGCCTTTGCTGCCACGTCCCCGATCCTGCCACGCCCCACCGACAATCACGGCCACCCGGCCTCGGCTCCCCCGCTGTCGGTGCCCCGTGACAGGATCGGCGCCGTACGACACCGTGCACCACCGACCGCTCAAGGGGAGCGAGATGGCAGGCAAGCCGCCCACAGGCGATCCCGTACAGGACGCACCCGACGTCGCCGCCCCGCAGCACGCCGCCGCCGGGCTGCCCGCCATCGCCCACTCCCTGCGCCACGCCCACCAGCAGATGGGCGTCCGCCGCACCGCGCTCACGCTCCTCAAGGTCAATCAGAAGGACGGCTTCGACTGCCCCGGCTGCGCCTGGCCCGAGCCCGACAAGCGCCACGCCGCCGAGTTCTGCGAGAACGGCGCCAAGGCCGTCGCCGAGGAGGCCACGCTGCGCCGGGTCGCCCCGGCCTTCTTCGCCGAGCACTCCGTCGCCTCCCTCGCGCAGCGCAGCGGCTACTGGCTCGGCCAGCAGGGCCGGCTGACCCACCCCATGTACCTCGCGGACGGCGCCGAGCACTACGAGCCGGTCACCTGGGAGCGGGCGTTCGACATCGTCGGCGAGGAACTGGCCGCGCTGGACAGCCCCGACGAGGCCGTCTTCTACACCTCCGGCCGCACCAGCAACGAGGCCGCCTTCCTCTACCAGCTGTTCGCCCGCGAGTTCGGCACCAACAACCTGCCGGACTGCTCCAACATGTGCCACGAGTCCTCCGGCTCGGCCCTGGTGGAGACCATCGGCATCGGCAAGGGCAGCGTCCTGCTGGAAGACCTCTACAAGGCCGACCTGATCATCGTCGCCGGGCAGAACCCCGGCACCAACCACCCCCGCATGCTCAGCGCCCTGGAGAAGGCCAAGTCCGGCGGAGCGAGGATCATCACGGTCAACCCGCTGCCCGAGGCCGGCCTGGAGCGGTTCAAGAACCCGCAGAACGCCAAGGGCCTGGCCGGCGGCGGCACTCCGCTCACCGATCTCTTCCTGCAGATCCGCCTCGGCGGCGACCAGGCCCTCTTCCGCCTCCTCAACCGCCTGGTCCTGGAGACCGAGGGCGCCGTCGACGAGGCCTTCGTCCGCGAGCACACCCACGGCTTCGAGGAGTTCGCCCGCGCCGCCCGCGCGGCCGACTGGGACGAGACCCTGCGCGCCACCGGCCTGCGCCGCGAGGAGATCGAGAGCGCCCTGCGCATGGTCCTCGCCTCCCGCCGCACCGTCGTCTGCTGGGCCATGGGCCTCACCCAGCACAAGCACGCGGTCCCCACCATCAGGGAGGTCGTCAACTTCCTCCTCCTGCGCGGCAACATCGGCCGCCCCGGCGCCGGCGTCTGCCCCGTCCGCGGGCACAGCAACGTCCAGGGCGACCGCACCATGGGCATCTTCGAGCGCCCCGCCCCCGCCTTCCTCGACGCGCTGGAGAAGGAGTTCGGCTTCGCCCCGCCCCGGCACCACGGCCTCGACGTCGTCCGCGCCATCCGCGCCCTGCGCGACGGCGAGGCCAGGGTCTTCTTCGCCATGGGCGGCAACTTCGTCTCCGCCACTCCCGACACCGACGTCACCGAGGCCGCGGTCCGCCGCGCCCGGCTCACCGTCCACGTCTCCACCAAGCTCAACCGCTCCCACGTGGTCACCGGCGCCCGCGCGCTGATCCTGCCCACCCTCGGCCGCACCGAGCGCGACCGTCAGGCGGGCGGCGAGCAGTTCGTCACCGTCGAGGACTCCATGGGCATGGTCCACGCCTCCCGCGGCCGCCTCGCCCCGGCGAGCGACCGGCTGCTCTCCGAGCCCGCCATCGTGTGCCGCCTGGCCCGCCGCGTCCTCGGTGCGCAGAGCAGCACCCCGTGGGAGGAGTTCGAGAAGGACTACGGCACCGTCCGCGACCGCATCGCCCGCGTGATCCCCGGCTTCGAGGACTTCAACGCCCGCGTCGCCAGGCCCGGAGGCTTCACCCTCCCGCACGCCCCGCGCGACAGCCGCACCTTCCCCACCGCCACCGGCAAGGCCAACTTCACGGCCGCGCCCGTCGAGTACCCCCGTGCCCCCGAAGGCCGCCTGCTGCTGCAGACCCTGCGCTCGCACGACCAGTACAACACCACCATCTACGGCCTCGACGACCGCTACCGGGGCATCAAGAACGGCCGCCGCGTCGTCCTGGTCCACCCCGAGGACGCCCGCGAACTCGGCCTCGCCGACGGCTCGTACGCCGATCTCGTCGGCGAGTGGACGGACGGCACCGAGCGCCGCGCCCCCGGTTTCCGCGTCGTCCACTACCCCACCGCGCGCGGCTGTGCCGCCGCCTACTACCCGGAGACCAACGTCCTGGTCCCCCTCGACCACACCGCCGACACCAGCAACACCCCCGCCAGCAAGTCGCTCGTCATCAGGCTGGAGAGCGCAGCACGGCCCGACCCGGCCGGAGAGGGCTCCGTCGCCACCTGATAGGACGGTCCGGCACAGGACGGTTCACCCCCGTACGGCCCGTAGACCCGTACGGCCAACGACGATCGGAGCCGCAGCACATGGGCGAGCACAGCACCACCCACTTCCCGCAGGAGATCCTGGACCAGTGGGCGGACAGCGGGCTGGACCTTCCCACCCTGTTCTCCGCAGGACACCTCGGTGAGCGCATGAGCGTCCGCATCACCGAGGCCTCGCCCGAGCGCGTCGTCGGCACCATGCCCGTCGAGGGCAACACCCAGCCCTACGGCCTGCTGCACGGCGGCGCCTCCGCGGTGCTCGCCGAGACCCTCGGCTCGATCGGCGCCATGCTGCACGGCGGCCCCTCCCGGCTCGCCGTCGGCGTCGATCTCAACTGCACCCACCACCGCGGCGTGCGCTCCGGTCTGGTCACCGGCGTCGCCACGCCGGTCCACCGCGGGCGCACCAGCGCCACCTACGAGGTCGCCATCACCGACGAGCAGGGCAAGCGGGTCTGCTCCGCGCGCCTCACCTGCGTGGTGCGCGACGCCGAGGCCTCCGGAAAGGCCTTCTGACAGAGTCGGGAGAGCTCTCTCCCGCGCCTCTTCTCCTGCCCGGCCCGGCCGCCGTAACGTTTCGTCATGGCGGCCGGGCCGAGTCATTCCCAAGAGCCCCACTCTGCACAGATATCCGGAACGTGATCTGCGTCATAACAAGACAGTCACAGCATGGCCTGCACCACTGCCCGCCACCGCCGGGCACCCCCTAAAGTCACGGCCCATCACACCCCGCCGGGCGGTCAACACCCCAGCACCATCCCTTCCTTGCCGCATCCGGCCGGCGAACCGGCACCTCGGCACGAGGCCGCCGCGCGAGGGAAAGGAATCACCGTGCAACGCCGTTCCCTGCTCATCCTCACCACCGCACTCACCACCGGCGCCCTCACCCTGACCGCCTGCGGGTCACGCGACAGCACAAGCGGCACCGGCGGCGGCGACACCGGCAAGCAGACCACGGTCGTCATCGGCGTCGACGGCCCCATGACCGGATCGCTCTCCCCCGTGGGCCTGGGGATCAAGAACAGTGTCGATCTCGCCGTCCGTACCGCCAACAAGAACAAGGAAGTCAAGGGCGTCACGTTCAAGACCGAAGTCCTCGACGACCAGGCCGTTCCCGGCACCGGCCAGCAGAACGCCGCCAAACTCGTCGCCGACGGAGCCGTCCTGGGCGCCGTCGCACCCCTCAACTCCGGGGTGTCCCAGTCCATGCAGGGCGTCTTCGCGAAAGCCGGCCTCGCCCAGATCTCGCCCGCGAACACCAATCCCGCGCTCAGCCAGGGCAACGGCTGGACCAAGGGCGAGAAAAAGCGCCCCTTCGCCACCTACTTCCGCACCTGCACCACCGACATCATCCAGGGCCGCTTCGCCGCCCAGTACCTGTTCAAGGAGGCCCACAAGAAAAAGGTCTTCGTCGTCGACGACAAACAGGCCTACGGCGCAGGGCTCGCCACCATCTTCGCCGAGGAGTTCCGGAAACAGGGCGGCGAGGTCGCCGGAACCGACCATCTCACGGTCAAGGAGACCGACTTCTCCAGCATCGCCGAGAAGATCAAGAACTCGGGCGCCGACTCCGTCTACTTCGGCGGCCAGTTCCCCGAGGCCGGCCTGCTCTCCGGCCAGGTGAAGAAGGCGGGGGCGCACATTCCCCTCATGGGCGGCGACGCCATCTACGACCCCGGATTCATCAACGCCTCCAGCGAGAACAAGGACGGCGACCTGGCGACCTCCGTCGGCTATCCCGTCGAACAACTCGACTCCGCCAAGGCCTTCGTGAAGAACTACAAGGACGCGGGATACAAGGACCCCTACGCCGCATACGGCGGCTATGCCTACGACGCCGCCTGGGCCCTCGTCCAGGCCGTCAAGCAGACCGTCGGCGACAACAACGGAAAGGTTCCCTCCGACGCCCGCGGCAAGATCGTCGACGCCTTGTCCAAGGTCTCCTTCGACGGCGTCACCGGGCACGTCTCCTTCGACCAGTACGGGGACACCACCAACAAGCAGCTGACGGTCTATCAGGTCACCAACGGCGCCTGGAAGGCCCTCAAGAGCGCCACCTTCCAGGACTGACGGCCAGCCGGCACCGCCCGGCCCACAACCGCACACGGACCACCGCACTCCACCGCGCGAGGACGCCGGCAACGCCCTCGCGCGGCGCCACATCCGACACTTCCCTCGGAGGCCAGCGGTGCACGAACTGCCGCAAACACTGGTCAACGGACTCGCCCTCGGTGCCCTCTACGGCCTCGTCGCCATCGGGTACACCATGGTCTACGGCATCGTCCAGCTCATCAACTTCGCCCACGGCGAGATCGTCATGACGGGGGCCTTCGGCGCCCTCACCGTCCACCTCTGGTTCCCCGGCCTCCCGCTCGCCGCAGCCCTCCCGCTGATGCTCCTCGGCGGCGCCCTCGTCTCCGTCTCCATCGCCGTCGCCGCCGAGCGCTTCGCCTACCGGCCGCTGCGCGACGCTCCCCGCCTGGCCCCGCTGATCACCGCGATCGGCCTGTCCATCGCCCTCCAGCAGATCGTCTGGGCCTTCTACCCCAACGCCAAGAAACCCCGCCCCTTCCCCCAGTTCGGCGACTCCTTCCAGCTCACCGGCAGCCTCCGGATCCAGCGCGACGACCTCTTCGTGCTCATCGCCGCGCCCGTGTGCATGCTCGCCCTCGGCTGGTTCGTCGCCAGGAGCCGCACCGGACGCGCCATGCAGGCCACCGCCCAGGACCCCGACACCGCACGGCTCATGGGCGTCAACACCGACCGCATCATCGCCGTGGCCTTCGCCATCGGCGGGGCCTTCGCCGGCGTCGCCGCCGTCGCGCAGGGGCTGCGCACCGGAACGATCAACTTCGAAATGGGCTTCGTCCTCGGCCTCAAGGCCTTCACCGCCGCCGTCCTCGGCGGCATCGGCAACATCTACGGCGCCATGCTCGGCGGAGTCGTCCTCGGCATCGCCGAAGCCGCCGCCATCACCTACATCCAGAACATCCCGGGCATGAGCCAACTCGGCGGCGGAGGCTGGAAGGACGTCTGGGCCTTCGTCCTCCTCATCGTCGTCCTCCTCGTCAGGCCGCAGGGCCTGCTCGGTGAACGCGTCGCGGATCGGGCGTGAGACCCATGACCTCGCAGCAGAACCCTCAGCAGCACAGCGGTGTCGAGACCGCTCCCATCATCCCGCTCCCCCTCATCACCGCCCGCATCCTCACCGCCACCGGCGCCGCACTCACCGTCCTCTCCACGTTCCTCTCCTGGACCTGGACCGACGCCTTCCCAGGCAACCTCACCGTCACCGGCTACCCCGGCGGACTCCAACTCCTCACCCTCACCGGCGCCCTGCTCACCCTCGTCCACCTCCTGGCCGCCTGGGGCACCAGGGGACTCCGCTGGATCGACCCCGCCGGCGGCCACGGCGCCACCGCCTACACCGCGGCCGGGACCTTCGCCACGACCTGGTACACCCTCATCGCCATCACTGTGCAACTCGGCGGCCTCGCCAACCTCGAACCCGGCGGCTGGGTGGCCGGCGCAGCGGCCCTGCTCACCCTCACCGGCGCCCTCGCCCTCCCCCTCGACCGCGGTACGACCACCACCGACGTCGCCAAGGGCCGCTTCGCCGCCGTCCGCGGCGTCCTGCGCACCCTGCGCCCCGGCCGCACCGGCCGTCCCCTGCCCCCCGCACGGCCGCTCCCCGGCTGGGCCGAAATCCTGCTCATCGCCGCCGCGTTCGGTGTGTCCCTCGCCGTCCTCACCTACGGCATCGGCACCGGCTACGGCGAGCTCTTCGCCGGATTCCTGTTCCTCACCGGCTTCTGCGCCGCCGCGCTCCACCGGTCCGGCCTCACCGCGCGGCTCGCAAGCCTCACCGCGCGGCACCGCAACGTCACCGTCACCGCCGCCTTCGTCGCCGCCGCCCTCTTCCCCCTCACCCAGGCCACCGACGAATACACCCTCATCATCGTCAACATCCTGATCTTCTCCACCGTCGCGCTCGGCCTCAACGTCGTCGTCGGCCTCGCCGGACTCCTCGACCTCGGCTATGTCGCCTTCCTCGGCGTCGGCGCCTACACCGCCGCCCTCGTCTCCGGCTCCACCGCCTCCACCCTGCACGTCCGCTTCCCGTTCTGGGCGGCCGTGCTCACCGGCGCCGCGGCCTCCCTCGTCTTCGGCGTCGTCATCGGCGCCCCCACGCTCCGCCTGCGCGGCGACTATCTGGCCATCGTCACCCTCGGGTTCGGCGAGATCTTCCGCCTCGCCGTCAACAACCTCGACGGCCACTCCGGTCCTTCGGTCACCAACGGCCCCAACGGCATCCCCAACATCCCCGACCTGGAGATCTTCGGCTACAGCTTCGGCGACAAGCATTCCGTCGGCGGCATCACCCTCAGTCCCTTCGCCAACTACTACCTCCTGATGCTGCTGTTCACCGTCATCGTCGTCCTCGTCTTCAGCCGCGCCGGCAACTCCCGTATCGGGCGCGCCTGGGTCGCCATCCGCGAGGACGAGACGGCGGCCGGCGCCATGGGCGTCAACGCCTTCCGCCTCAAGCTCCTCGCCTTCGCCCTCGGCGCCACCCTCGCCGGACTCGCCGGCACCGTGCAGGCCCACGTCGCACACACCGTCGTGCCCGAGCAGTACGTCTTCGCCGGGCCCGTGCCGCCCAACTCCGCCTTCCTGCTCGCCGCCGTCATCCTCGGCGGCATGGGCACCATCACCGGCCCCCTCCTCGGCGCGGCCCTGCTCTATCTCATCCCGGCCAAGCTCCAGTTCCTCCAGGACTACCAGCTCCTGGCCTTCGGAGCCGCCCTCATCCTCCTCATGCGCTTCCGCCCCGAAGGGATCATCCCCAACCGGCGGCAACAGCTCGAATTCCACGAGGACACCGCAGTCAAGGCGGAGGCATGACCACCATGACCGGCACCCCGCTGCTCGCCGCCACCGGCGTCACCATGCGTTTCGGCGGACTCACCGCCGTACGCTCCGTCGGCCTCACCGTCCATCCCGGCCAGATCGTCGGGCTCATCGGCCCCAACGGAGCCGGAAAGACCACCCTCTTCAACTGCCTCACCGGCCTCTACACCCCCACCGAAGGCACCGTCACCTACCGGGGGCGCACCCTGCCGTCCAAGCCCCACCTCGTCACCCGGGCCGGCATCGCCCGTACCTTCCAGAACATCCGCCTCTTCGCCAACATGACCGTCCTCGAAAACGTCCTCGTCGGCCGCCACACCCGCACCAGGGAAGGCCTCCTCTCCGCCCTCGTCCGCGGACCCGCCTTCCACCGCGCCGAGGCCGCCTCCGCCCAACGCGCCGCCGAACTCCTCGCCTTCACCGGCCTCGCCGCCAAGGCCGGCCACCTCGCCCGCAACCTTCCCTACGGCGAACAGCGCCGCCTGGAGATCGCCCGGGCCCTCGCCAGCGAACCCGGCCTGCTCCTGCTCGACGAGCCCACCGCCGGGATGAACCCCCAGGAGACCCGCGCCACCGAGGAACTCGTCTTCGCCATCCGCGACCGGGGCACCGCCGTCCTCGTCATCGAGCACGACATGCGCTTCATCTTCAACCTCTGCGACCGCGTCACCGTCCTCGTGCAGGGCGAGAAGCTCGTCGAGGGGACGACGGAGGCGGTGCAGCGGGACGAGCGCGTCGTCGCGGCCTATCTGGGCACGCCGTTCGAAGGAGCACCCGGACAGGAGGAAGTCGCCGAAGTGGAGGCGGCTGAGGAGGCCGCGGCCGAACCGGAGGGACAGGGACGATGACCGCACCCCTCCTGGAGGTCACCGGCCTCCGCGTCGCCTACGGAAAGATCGAAGCCGTCAAGGGCATCGGCTTCACCGTCGAGGAAGGCCGGATCGTCACCCTCATCGGCACCAACGGCGCAGGCAAGACGACGACCCTGCGCACCCTCTCCGGACTGCTCGCGCCCCGCGGCGGCAGCATCCGCTTCGCCGGCCGCCCGCTGGCCGGCGTCCCGGCCCACGACATCGTCGCCCTCGGCCTCGCCCACTCCCCCGAGGGCCGCCACGTCTTCCCCCGCCTCACCATCGCCGAGAACCTCCAGCTGGGAGCGTTCCTCAGGAAGGACAAGGAGGGGATCGCCCAGGACGTCCGGCACGTCTACGAGCTCTTCCCGATCCTCGGGGAACGCGCCGGGCAGGCCGCCGGCACCCTCTCCGGCGGGGAGCAGCAGATGCTCGCCATGGGCCGGGCCCTGATGTCCCGTCCCAGGCTGCTCATGCTCGACGAGCCCTCGATGGGCCTCTCCCCGATCATGATGCAGAAGATCATGGAGACCATCGCCCGGCTCAGGGCCGGCGGCACCACCATCCTGCTCGTCGAGCAGAACGCCCAGGCCGCGCTGTCCCTGGCCGACCAGGGCCACGTCATGGAGACCGGCAGGATCGTGCTGTCCGGCACGGGGGCGGAACTCCTCCACAACGAGAAGGTCCGCAAGGCGTATCTGGGCGAGGACTGAACGCGAAGGGTTGAACGCGAAGGGCCCGCGTCCGGCACCCGGACACGGGCCCTTCGTGCACGCCGAAGCGCACTACTGCTCCTTGGCGGCCTTCTTCTCCGCGGCGTCCTGGATGACCGCCTCGGCGACCTGCTGCATCGACAGACGGCGGTCCATCGACGTCTTCTGGATCCAGCGGAACGCGGCCGGCTCCGTCAGCCCGTACTGCGTCTGCAGCACGCTCTTCGCGCGGTCCACCAGCTTGCGCGTCTCCAGCCGCTGGGAGAGGTCGGCGACCTCCTGTTCCAGTGCCTTGAGCTCGGTGAAGCGGGAGACGGCCATCTCGATGGCCGGGACGACGTCGCTCTTGCTGAACGGCTTGACCAGGTAGGCCATGGCGCCCGCGTCGCGGGCCCGCTCGACCAGGTCACGCTGCGAGAAGGCGGTCAGCATGAGGACCGGCGCGATGGACTCGGCGGCGATCCGCTCCGCGGCGGAGATCCCGTCGAGGACGGGCATCTTCACGTCCATGATGACCAGGTCGGGCCGGTGCTCCCGGGCGAGCGCAACGGCGGTCTCGCCGTCGCCCGCCTCACCGACGACGGAGTAGCCCTCTTCCTCGAGCATCTCCTTGAGGTCGAGCCGGATGAGGGCCTCGTCCTCGGCGATGACGACACGGGTCGTCTGGGGAGGGGTGTGCTGCGGCTCGTCGTCGACGGGCGGCTGGGGCTCGGCGGCGCTCACGGGACTCCTCGTCAGTACAGGTGATGCCGTATGAGCCTACCTGCGCGACGCCGCAGACCCCCACAAGGTAAGCTGTCCGGGCTGCCCCGGCCGGGTTGGTGGAATGGCATACACGGATGTCTCAAACACATCTGCCCGAGAGGGCTTGCGGGTTCGAATCCCGCACCCGGCACACAGAGTCCGTTCACACGCACCATCACTACGCACCGTGACAAGGCATCGAGCAGCCGGAGCCGCGGGATGAGTCTGAACGGTCCGGCGATCCGGGCGACCGTGTTCCTCTCGGAGGGGGACACCTGGCAGGGACGGCCGCTGCACGACGAGATCATCCGCAGGGCGCAGCAGCGCGGACTCGCCGGAGCGACGCTCTCGCGGGGCACCGAGGGCTTCGGAAGACCGTCCGCCCTGCACACCGACCGGCTGTTGTCGTTCAGCGACGATCTGCCGCTGGTGATCACGATCATCGACGTCGAGGACCGCCTCCGCTCCTTCCTGGCCGGTGCCGAACACCTGTTGGCCGACTGCCTGGTCGTCCTGGACGAGGTGCACGCCTTCCGTATCGCCGGCGACGGCGACGGCTGATCAGGCGGCCGTTGCACGGTCCGCCGGGGCCGGCTCCTCCTCGTGCGTCGGCGGGCTCGCCGCGACCCGCCCCTCGAAGTGCCGGCCGACCGTTGCGGCGAGGACGATGAGGCCGCCGCCGATGCCCTGCGCCGGCCCGATGCCCTCACCGGCCGTCAGCACGGCGAACACCGCCGCGAAGAGCGGCTCGGTGGCCAGGATCAGCCCCACCCTCGTCGAGCTCGACGTGCGGGCCGCGCGCAGCTGGATGAAGAAGGCGTACGACGTGCCGAGCACCCCGAGGTAGGCGATGAGCAGCCAGTTCTGGCCGCTGACCGCGCCGGCGGCCTGCCAGACCGGTTCCGGGGTGAAACAGGAGGCGGCGCCTGCGAGAAGAGTGACGACGACGAACTCGACGAGCGTCAGGTTGGAGAGCGACTGGGCGGCACTCGCGCCGCTGCGCCGGCCGAACAGCGTGATCTGGGTGGCGCGGATCAGTGCCGCCCCGAGGATGATGAGGTCGCCCGACTGCGGGTGCAGCCCGCCCTGCAGCACCAGCAGACCGCAGCCGACCAGCGCCGTGACCGTGGCCGCGTACACCATGACGGACTGCCGGCGGCGGCTGATGACCCGTTCGAGCACGGGGATGAGGACGACCGAAACGGTGATGAGAAAGCCGGAGTTGGCCGCCGAGGTGTGCTTCACGCCGACCGTCTCCAGGATGAGGATCCCGAAGAGCAGCGTGCCGAAGAACGCGCCCGACAGCAGTTCGGACCGGGTGATCCTGCGCAGGGTCGGGGCGGCGATCAGGGCGATGGCGGGCAGCGCCGTCAGGAACCGCAGGGAGAGGAAGCTCGCCGCGGAGACGGACTCGCCCACGTCCTGCATGACGACGTAGCTGGATCCCCAGATCACGGCCACCAGCAGCACGGAGGCGTCGGACATCAGGAGGGAACGGCGGTGCTCGTGCGCGGCTCCGCGGGAGGGAGCGGGTAAGGGCATACGGCTCTCCCGGCCCGGACAGGCAGGTGAGCGCGCTCCCCACGGTGTCCAGCAGAGTGACAGGAGTATCTATTATACCGAACACCATGGGCAGCGGTAGGGCGTCCGGCGGCCACGGCCGGACGGGGGCCTCAGTTCGCCGGCGCCGCGATGCGCTCCAGCCGCGGGGAGGTGATGGCGACGTAGTCCTTGACCCGGAGGGCCATGGACCGGTCGAGGCGCGCGGCATTGAAGAAGATCTCCTCCTTCTCCACCAGCGACGGGTCGACGATCAGCTCCAGGTCCGGGTGGAAGGTGAAGGGCAGGATCGTTCCCGCCACACTGCCCGCCAGGCGCTCCGCGGCCTCGGTGTTCGCGAACGACACGTACGTGCCGCCGAGCAGCTGCTTGATGCCGTTGAGGTCGACGCGTGCGTCGCCGGGCACGACGGCCAGCACGTACTTGGTGACCTTCTTGCCCAACTTGATCATGACGACGATGCACTTGGCGGCATCGGCGACGTCGTTGCCCCGCATGGGGCTGACGATCTCGGTGCGCCCCTCCGGCTCGTGGTCGATCAGCCGGTACTCCGCACCGTGCCGGTCGAGCAGCTCCACCAGCTTCTCGTACATGTTCTTCGTGACTTCCGTGCTCTCCGTGGTTTCCACCGGACACCTCTCAGCCGCCCGAAGCGGCGCTGGGAACAGGGCGGGAAGGGCGCCGAGTTGACGCTCCCGCCGGGGGCGGCCCGTCGGTGCCGACCGGCCTGCGGAGCACCATACCGTCCGCGCCCGCGGCTCCGGCGGGACACGGGCGGGCTCACACCACCGGCGCGATCCGGTCGCGCAGGAGCGTGGGCACCGTGTTCCCCGGACCTCCCCGAATGATCTGACTGTCCGTCATAATGGCTTTGTCCAGAGCCCGCTGGCACACGCAGGGGGCGGGCTTCGACGACTCGGCGAACCGCATGACGACCCTGCGGGCTGCGGCCACGTTGGCCTCCATGATCTCCGCGACCCCCTGGGCGTCCACCGACGCGTGGCCCGGGTGCCAGCAGTCGTAGTCCGTCACGAGGGCGAGCCCGGTGTAGCAGAGTTCAGCCTCACGGGCGAGTTTCGCCTCCGGCAGCGCCGTCATGCCGATGACGTCCATCCCCCACGAGCGGTACACCTCGGACTCGGCCCGGGTGGAGAACTGGGGCCCTTCGATGCAGCAGTACGTCCCGGACCCGTGGACCGTGGGATGCTCCTCGGCCGCCACCTGTTCGAGGACGGGGCGCAGCCGGCCGCAGTACGGGTCCGCCATCGACACGTGGGCCACCATCCCGTCCCCGAAGAACGAGGCGGGCCGCAGCCCCGCGGTCCGGTCGAAGAGCTGGTCGAGGACGACCATGTCGCCCGGGGCGTAGTCGCCGCGCAGGCTGCCCACGGCGCTGACGCTGATCACTTCGCGGACGCCGAGGGACTTCAGCGCGTAGACGTTGGCCCGCGCCGGGACCTGCGACGGGGCGATGCGGTGGCCGCGCCCGTGGCGCGGCAGGAAGGCGATGCGGCGGTTCCCGGCCGTGCCCAGGACCAGCGGCCCGCTGGGGTCGCCGTACGGAGTCCTGAGTTCGGCCTCCGTCACGTCCTGCAGGCCGTCGAAGGCATAGAGCCCGCTGCCGCCGATGATGCCGAGGTCGGCCGAGTAGAAGGCCGCGCCGCCCGATTCTCGCATGACAGAACCCTCCAGCTGGCATGGTTGTGGGCCCGCAACCTAGCAGCGCCCGCAGGGCAGTTGCATGACGCAAAGGGGGGCGGGTTCCGCTACAGCTTTGGATGCAGAGAGATACGGAACCTCCGTTCCCTTCAGATCGCTGCGCTTCCTGCCTAGCTTCGTTGACACAGCAATCCGGGTGATCACAGGCAGAAGGAGTTCGCGTGGCTGCAAACGGCTCTCAGCGCCCCATCATCGCCTTCATGAGCGACCTCGGCACCACGGACGACTCGGTGGCCCAGTGCAAGGGCCTCATGCACAGCATCTGCCCCGGCGTCACGGTGGTGGACGTCTGCCACTCCATGACGCCGTGGGACGTCGAGGAGGGTGCGCGCTACATCGTCGACCTCCCCCGCTTCTTCCCCGAGGGCACGGTGTTCGCCACCACCACCTATCCCGCGACCGGCACCACGACCCGCTCCGTGGCCGTGCGGATCCGGCAGGCCGCCAAGGGCGGCGCCCGCGGCCAGTGGGCCGGCTCCGGCGACGGCTTCGAGCGGGCCGACGGCTCGTACATCTACATCGCGCCCAACAACGGCCTGCTGACCACCGTGCTCGAAGAGCACGGATACATCGAGGCCTACGAGGTCACGTCCACCAAGGTCATCCCCGCGGCCCCGGAACCGACCTTCTACAGCCGCGAGATGGTGGCCATCCCCTCCGCCCACCTCGCCGCCGGCTTCCCCCTGGCGGAGGTGGGCCGCCGCCTCGACGACAGCGAGATCGTCCGCTTCCACCGGCCCTCGGTCGAGATCTCCGGGGAGGCGCTCTCCGGCGTCGTCACCGCGATCGACCACCCCTTCGGCAACATCTGGACCAACATCCACCGCGTGGACCTGGAGAAGGCCGGCATCGGCCACGGGAAGCACCTGCGGATCATCCTCGACGACGTCCTGCCGTTCGAGGCCCCCCTCACCCCGACCTTCGCGGACGCCGGGGCGATCGGCAACATCGCCTTCTACCTCAACAGCCGCGGGTACCTGTCCCTGGCCCGCAACGCCGCCAGTCTCGCCTACCCCTACAACCTGAAGGCCGGTCTGAAGGTCCGCGTGGAAGCACGCTGACGACCGGTGCGCCGGGCCGGCCGCCGATCCGTATCCGGTCGGCGGCCGGCCCGGCGCCGCATTTCCGCCCTTGACCAAGGGCCCGATGACGGAAGGAGCCAGCAGCCGTGCCACCCGAAGCCGTTACCGGCACGCCGTTGTCGATACAGGCCATCCGCGAGCTCGTGGCGGCCGAGGAGAAGGAGCAGTCGGAGGTCCTCCATCTGACCGCGAACGAGACCGTGTTGTCGCCGCTGGCCCAGCAGGTGCTGTCGAGCCCGCTCTCCGAGCGGTACCTCCTGGAGCACCTGGACATGAGGGAGTCGTCACCGGCGCGCCTGAACAACCTCCTGCTGCGCGGTCTCGACCGGATCAGCACGATCGAGCAGTCGGCGACCGGCGTCTGCCACCGGCTCTTCGGCAGCAAGTACGCCGAGTTCCGCTGCCTTTCGGGGCTGCACGCCATGCAGACGACCTTCGCCGCGCTCTCGGAGCCGGGGGACACGGTCATGCGCGTGGCCACCAAGGACGGCGGCCACTTCCTGACGGAACTGATCTGCCGGTCGTTCGGCCGGCGCAGCTGCACCTACGTCTACGACGAGAACATGTCCGTGGACATCGACCGGACACGTGAGGTCATCGAGCGGGAGCGCCCCTCCCTCCTCTACGTGGACGCGATGAACTACCTCTTCCCGTTCCCCCTGGCGGACCTCAAGGAGATCGCGGGCGGCGCCCCGCTGGTGTTCGACGCGTCCCACACCCTCGGGCTGATCGCGGGCGGGCAGTTCCAGGACCCGCTGCACGAAGGCGCCGACATCCTCCAGGCCAACACCCACAAGACGCTCTTCGGCCCGCAGAAGGGCATCGTCCTCGGCACCGACCGCACCCTGATGGAGAACGTCGGCTACACCCTCTCGTCCGGCATGGTGAGCAGCCAGCACACCGCCCCCACCATCGCGCTCTTCGTCGCCCTGCACGAGATGTGGTACGACGGGCGTGCCTACGCGGCACGCGTCGTGGCCAACGCCCGTTTCCTCGCAGAGGAGTTGTACGCCCGCGGTGTGCCGGTCCTCGCCGCGGACCGCGGCTTCACGGCCAACCACATGTTCTTCGTCGACACCCGCTCGGTGGGCAGCGGCCCCGCGGTGCTCGACCGGCTGGTGCGGGCGAACATCTCGGCCAACCGGGTCGTCGCCTTCAACCACCGGGACACCTTGAGGTTCGGCGTGCAGGAGGTGACCCGGAGGGGGCTGGACCGGGCCGCCCTCACCGAGGTCGCCGGCCTGCTGGCGCCCCTGATCCTGGGCGAGGAGGAGCCGGAGCGCATCCGCCCGAGGATCGTCGAACTCGTGGGACGGCACCGGGAGATCCTCTACACCGGCACGGACGACGCCGCCCCCGCCCGGGAGTCCGTGACGCTGTCCGCCCCTCCGGCGGCGGAGCCCGCCGCCCGTCCGCGCTGGATCGGCGTGCGCCTCGCCCCGGCCGCCGCCCGCCCGCCCGGGAGCCTCTTCGAACAGGCCCACGCCCTCGGCGTGCTGGCCGGCGGCTTCCCGCACCAGATCGACTCGGCGGGCAACATCAGCTGTACGGACGCGGACAACCGGCACTTCGTCACGGCCAGCGGCGTCTACATCAAGGACCTCGCACCGGCCGACTTCACGGAGATCACCGGCCGGGACGGCTGGACGCTCCGGTGCCGGGGCGACGGCCCCCCGTCCGCCGAGGCCTATATGCACCACCTGCTGCGCGAGAGGACCGGCGCCGCGTACATCGTGCACAACCACTGCATCATCGACCGGGAGCTGGAGGAGGAAGGGGACGTCCTGGTCCTGCCCCCGCAGGAGTACGGGAGCGTCTCGCTGGCCGAGGCCGTCACGGAAGGGGCCGCCAAGAGCCAGGTGATGTACGTCCGCCGGCACGGCCTGGTCTTCTGGGCCACCGGGTACGAGGAGTGCCGGGACCTGGTGGAGCGCTTGGCCCGCCGGGCCGTGCGGCGCCGCTGACCGGCGCCCCGTCAGGGGCGCGGGGAACTGCGCGACCAGCCCCGACGCTCCCGCAGTCGAAGTACTCGGGGCTTCGCCCCGGACCCCTGGGGTAGCGCGTCGGCTGCGGGCCGGTGGGGGCTTGTCGCGCAGTTCCCCGCGCCCCTTACGGGGCGCTGCAACCCGTACGCTCTGTCCCTGGAGTACGGGGCGCACGGGAGAGAACTGCGGCATGGGCGGTCAGCGAACGACGACGGACACGGCACCGGGCGTGGGAGCGACGGTGGGCGCACAGGTGCGCCGTCTGCGGGCCTTCCGCGAGCTGTCGCTCGCGGAGCTGTCGCGCCTGTCCGGCGTCAGCCGGGCGACCCTGTCCGGCATCGAGTCCGGGCGGGGCAACCCGACGATCGAGACGATCTCGGCCATCGCCGTCGCCCTGCGCCTGCCCCTGGGCGACCTCCTGGTCGACGTGGTGCCGCAGACCCCCGTGCTCCGGCGGGGCACCGCCGAGCCGGAGAAGAGCAAGCAGGAGCTGCTGGAGCGGATCGGCGCGGGAGGGCTCAGCGAGATCTGGCGGGTGCGCATCGCCCGGACCGGCCGGCGCATCGACAGCCCCGCCCACGGCAAGGGGACGGTCGAGCGCATCGTCGTGCTGCGCGGAGCGCTCCGGGTGGGCCCGGTGGACGCCCCGGTGGACCTGGACGAGGGGGACTTCGTGACGTTCTCGGCGGACGTGGAGCACTTCTACGAGGCCCTGCGCCCCGGGGTGGACGCCGTGCTCGTCATGACCTATCCGGCGGCCTCGTAGCCCTCCGGCGGGGCCATGACGGACACCACCGGCGGGATCATGCCGCGTTCCACCGCCTTGCGGACCGCCTCGGTGCGGCAGGAGGCGTCCAGCTTCGCGTAGGCGTTGGAGAGGTGGCGCTTCACCGTTCCCTCGGTGATGACCAGGTGGCGGGCTATCTGGGAGTTGCGCAGCCCCCGGGCGACGAGGGCCACGATCTCCCGTTCCCGCGCCGTGAGTTGCGGGTCCCCCTGCCCCCGCAGGCAGGCCAGGGTGCTGCGAGCCACCGACAGCACGATGCGGTCGGCGCCGTGGACGATGCCGCGAATCGTTCCTGCAAGCTCCTGGGGGGACGCCTGCCGGGGGATGGCCGCCTGGACCCCGGCCGTGAGCAGGCGCTTGACGGCGAGGGGGTCCTCCTGGGCCAGGAGGACGACGACGCGCGCCAGCGGCGCGGCCGCGCGCAGCGTCGTCAGGTCCTCGGGGACGTCGGCCGTGACGCGGTCGACGCCCACGAGCACCACCTCCGGCTGCAGCGCCCCGACGGCTTCCGCCGCCTCCTGCACCGTCGCCGCCTGCATCACCACCGTGAACGCGTCCTCCGCGGACAGGAAGTGCACGAGCCCTGCACGGAAGATGACGTTCTCGTCCACGATGGCGATGCCGACGTCCGCCGATTTCACGAGCGTTGCCGTGGTCGTGCGTTCCGGGCCCCGTGTCATGTGCTGGCAGCCTCCTGCCGGTCGTCGTCTCTGGCACCCGCCCGGGTGTCCGCCCGCACGGGCTCCTCCGGGAACCGGGCCAGCAGCGGTCCGCCCCGGTCCACCGCCCTGGCCAACCAGATCCCTGCCATCTGGGAGGTGACGATGGACAGGACCACGAGGGAGCTGAAGAAGCCCTCGCCGATGATGCCGGCCCCGAAGGTCGTGGAGGCGAGCACGATGCCGGGCCCGCCCCGGGCGTTCATCGCCGCGGCGATGTCGGTCGACGCGGTGCGGTCCTGCCCGGCCAGCCGGGCGCCGATCCACACGCTGGTGAACTTGACCACGCAGGCGAGGCCGAGGAACCACAGGAAGAACACGACGTCGAAATGGTGGATCAGGTCCAGCTTCAGCCCGACGATCGCGAAATACACGGGGATGAAGAAGGCGAGCGAGATGGTGCGGAGCGTCTCCCGCGCCTGGTCGCCGCGGGCCGCACCCGCCTCGCACATCCCCGCCGTGAGGGCACCGAATATCGGATCGATCCCCAGGCCGCTGCAGGCCAGGCAGAGCGCGAACACGAAAATCATCAGGAAAGCCGTGGGACTGCGCTGCGCCAGCAGGTTCCAGCGCATTCCGGAGAGGGCGGCGAACAGCCTCCGGCCGTAACGGACGAGGAACAGGAGGAACACGACCGGCGCCACGGTGAAGTAGCACGCCTGCCAGCCGAGCGATTCACCCTTCAGCAACGTCCCGATTCCGTACGCGTCACCGGAAGAGGCGCCGGCAATTCCCATCACGATGGCGAGCACGACGTACAGGACGACGTCCTCCATCACCGCCACGGTCAGGATGATGCGCGCGAACCGCGTCCGCAGCACGCCGAGGTCCAGCATGATCCGGGAGATCACCGGGATGCTCGTGAGGGCGATGGCGAGGCCGAACACCAGCACCAGCGTGGTCCGGGACCCGTGGGGGCCCGACAGCTTCTCGACGCCGAAGGCCTGGGCGACCGCGAGCCCGACGGCGAACGGCACCAACAGGCCGGAGAGCGCGACGAACGTGATCGTCCGGCGTTCCTCCCGGGTGGCCCGGCCGTGCAGTTCCGTACCGGTCAGATAGACGAGGAGCAGGAGCCCCAGCTCGTACACGACCCCCAGCGCCGAGGCGGCGGGCCCCTTGGACGGAACGAGGTCCTCCTGGAGTCCCGGCCAGAAGTACCCGAGCACCGTCGGCCCCAGGAGCAGCCCGCCGACAATCTCGCCGATGACCGGCGGCTGTTTCAGCGCCTTGAATGCGTACGCGGTGCTGTGCGCGACGATCACCAGCAGGATCAGCGCAATCAGTACCTGCGCAACCTGGCCGACACTCAGAGACATTCGCACGCTCCCCTCCGCGACGGCTCCCCCGGCCACCGAATTACTTGATACCGCCGACGACGGCGAACCGTCCATGCAGCCAACAGAGTTCAACCACCGCGCTCCGCTCCTCAACCCTGCGGTCTCAACCGGAAGTCGGAAGCGGCTGGAAACTCCCCCTCCGGAGGGATCCCGGAATTCAGCAGTCAGGGGGATGATGCCGCCGGTGAATACAGCGACACTTCCTCCGGAATCCCTGTGACGCGACCCGATGATGGGAGTGTGCGGTGGCGGCTGTTTCCCCGGAACCGATGCCGGTGGTGTCCGACTTCAAGGTGGCCGACCTGTCGCTGGCGGACTTCGGCCGCCGCGAGATCGGCATGGCGGAGCACGAAATGCCGGGCCTGATGGCCCTGCGGGAGGAGTACGCCGCCGCACAGCCCCTGCAGGGCGCCCGGATCACCGGCTCCCTGCACATGACCGTGCAGACCGCGGTGCTGATCGAGACGCTGGTGGCGCTCGGGGCGCAGGTGCGCTGGGCGAGTTGCAACATCTTCTCCACGCAGGACCACGCGGCCGCCGCGGTCGTCGCCGGACCGCACGGAACGGACCGGGAGCCGCGCGGGGTACCGGTGTTCGCCTGGAAGGGCGAGTCCCTGGAGGAGTACTGGTGGTGCACCGAGCGGGCGCTGACCTGGCCGGAGGGCGGGCCCCACCTGATCGTGGACGACGGCGGCGACGCCACGCTCCTGGTCCACAAGGGCGTGGAGTACGAGAAGGCGGGCACGGTCCCGCCGGCAGCCTCGGCCGCCTCGCGGGACGAGGCCGTGATCCTGGAACTCCTGCGGCGCAGCCTGGCCGAGGACGCCCGGCGCTGGACCACCGTCGCCCAGGGCGTCCGGGGCGTGTCCGAGGAGACGACGACGGGCGTGCTGCGGCTGTACGACATGCACCGCTCGGGTCATCTGCTCTTCCCCGCGATCAACGTCAACGACTCCGTGACCAAGTCGAAGTTCGACAACCGCTACGGCTGCCGGCACTCGCTCATCGACGGCATCAAGCGGGGCACGGATGTGCTGATCGGCGGGAAGACCGTCGTGGTGTGCGGCTACGGGGACGTGGGCAAGGGCTGTGCAGAAGCACTGCGCGGCCAGGGGGCGAAGGTGACGGTGACCGAGGTCGACCCCATCTGTGCGCTCCAGGCCGCCATGGACGGCTACTCCGTCGCCACCCTGGAGGAGATGCTCCCCACGGCGGACATCGTCGTGACCGCCACGGGCAACCGGGACATCGTCAAGGCCGAGCACATGGCCCGCATGAAGCACCAGACCGTCGTGGGCAACATCGGGCACTTCGACAACGAGATCGACATGGCGGGCCTGGAGGCGTTCCCGGGGGTCCGGCGGGTGACCGTGAAGCCCCAGGTGGACCTGTGGGAGTTCCCCGACGGCCACGCGGTGATCGTGCTGAGCGAGGGGCGGCTGCTCAACCTCGGCAACGCCACCGGGCATCCCAGCTTCGTCATGTCGACGAGCTTCGCCAACCAGGTCATCGCCCAGCTCGAACTCTTCGCCCGCTCCCAGGAGTACCCCGTCGGAGTGCACCGGCTGCCCAAGCACCTCGACGAGAAGGTCGCCCGGCTGCACCTGGAGGCGCTCAACGTCCACCTGACCCGGCTCACGCAGCAACAGGCCGACTACATCGGCATATCGCCCGACGGCCCCTTCAAGCCCGACCACTACCGCTACTGAGGCAGTGATCCGGTCCGGGCGGCGGAAGGGCGCGCCCGAACGATCCGACGACACCCCGCGGGGGGCCACCATGCATCGTCTGACGGTGTTCGTGAGGACCACCGACACGGTCGGGCACTCCCCGCTGTACGTCGAGATCGTCCGGCACGCCCGGCAGCACGGTCTGCGCGGCGCGACCGTGCTGCCCTGCGTCGCGGGCTTCGGCGAGACCCGGACCCTGCGCCGGCGGCGGGGGCTGCGGCTCGCGCAGGACCGTCCGCTGATGCTGCTCTTCGTCGACACCGCCGACCGCATAGCGCTGTTCCGCATGTCCCTGCGGGAGATCGCGCCGGGCAGTCTCGCCGTCCTGGACGTCGTGACGACCGCGTGATCCGTGCGGCCGGGCAGCCCGGCTACTGGGCGGCCCGGGCGGGGACGCCCATCAGCCCCGTGCCGTAGGCCCTGGCCACCGCCTGGGACCGGTTGCGCAGGCCCAGTTTGGAGAGCAGCCGCGACACGTGCGACTTCACGGTGGCCTCGCCGAGCGACAGGAACTCGGCGATCTCGGCGTTGGACATCCCGGTGGCCATGAGCCGGAGCACTTCCAGTTCCCGGTCCGTCAGCAGGCCGAAGACGTCCGCGGACCCCGGGGCCGCGAAGGCCGTCGAGAGCATCGCCCAGGGCTCCAGCGCGGCGGTGACCGCCGACGGCAGCACGGTGTACCCGCCTGCCACCGCATGGACCGCGGCCACCAGTTGACGGGGGGTGTCGCTCTTCGCCAGGAACGCGCGGGCCCCGGCGAGCAGTCCCCGCAGTGCAGTGGTCGAGTCGAAGGACTGCGCGATGAACACCACTCCGGCCGGGCGGTCCCCGGTGCCGGTCAGCATGCGCCCGATCCGCAGGCCTTCGCCGCGGGGCATGTCCAACTCGACGAACACCACGTCCGGTTGATGCCGACGCGCGAGCTCGATGGCCTCGTCGGCGCTCCCCGTCTCCGCCGCCACGTGAATGTACGCGTCGTCCTCCAGGACCTTCCGCAGGCCCGTGCGGATCAGCAGGTTGTGCGCGCACAGCAGGACCGTGACCAAGAGACCCCTCCTGAACCGATCAGCACGCGTGGATCCCAGAGCCGGGCCAGGGGATGCCGTCGGAGGCGGTGCCTCGAACGCGTATATCCAGTGTGCACCTGTCCAGAGGGAGAATAAGCGTCAACTCCGGCCATCGTGACGGGCGTTCGCCGGGCACACGGCGCGGGGAGAGTGCGCCCGCGCGTGCATCGCAGTGCGCCCTTGCACAGCGCCGATGCGCCCCGCTCCCCCGAACGGCCGGACACGTGTGAGGCCCATGGGACCGGCCGGGCGTGGCCGAAACCTGCAGGCACCAACGAACAAAACTTGACGCGGTGCCGTCAGACCCCACCGGCCCCTGTCGTCGCCGGAGCATCGTCCTCCCCGATGTGATGCACCCGCACCAGGTTGGTGGTTCCGGCCATGCCCGGCGGGGAGCCCGCCGTGATGATGACCATGTCGCCCTTGCGGCAACGGCCGATCCGCAGCAGGTACTCGTCCACCTGCTCGACCATCTCGTCCGTCGTCTGGACCATCGGGCCCAGGAACGTCTCCACTCCCCACGTCAGATTCAGCTGCGACCGCGTCGCCGGCTCCGGCGTGAACGCCAGCAGCGGGATCGGCGACCGGTACCGCGAGAGCCGGCGCACCGTATCACCGGATTGAGTGAAGGCGACCAGGAACTTGGCGCCCAGGAAGTCGCCCATCTCGGCGGCCGCGCGGGCCACCGCACCGCCCTGGGTGCGGGGTTTGCTGCGCTCGGTCAGCGGGGGAAGGCCCTTCGCCAGGACGTCCTCCTCGGCCGCGCGCACGATGCGGCCCATCGTCTTCACCGTTTCGACGGGGTACTTCCCCACGCTCGTCTCACCCGAGAGCATGACGGCGTCCGTGCCGTCGATCACCGCATTGGCGACGTCCGAGGCCTCCGCCCGTGTAGGGCGCGAGGATTCGATCATCGAGTCGAGCATCTGCGTGGCGACGATCACCGGCTTGGCGTTCCGCTTCGCCAGCTTGATGGCCCGCTTCTGCACGATCGGGACCGATTCCAGGGGCATTTCGACACCCAGGTCGCCACGGGCGACCATCAGACCGTCGAAGGCGGCGACGATGCTCTCCAGATTGTGGACCGCCTGCGGCTTCTCGATCTTGGCGATGACGAAGGCGCGGCGGCCCTCCTCGTCCATCACGCGGTGCACGTGGTCGATGTCGTGGGCGGTGCGCACGAAGGAGAGGGCGATGATGTCGATGCCGCTGCGCAGGGCCCAGCGGAGGTCCTCGATGTCCTTCTCCGAGAGCGCGGGGACGGAGACGGCGACGCCGGGCAGGTTGAGGCCCTTGTGGTCGGAGACCATGCCGCCCTCGATGACCATGGTCTTCACCCGCGGACCGTCGACCTCGGTGACCTCCAGGGTGACGCGGCCGTCGTCGACGAGGATGCGCTCGCCCTTGGTGACGTCCCCGGCGAGGCCCTCGTAGGTGGTGCCGCACCGGTGCCGGTCGCCCTCGATCTCCTCGACGGTGATGGTGAATTCGTCACCGCGTTCAAGGAGTACGGGGCCCTCGCGGAAGCGGCCCAGGCGGATCTTCGGGCCTTGAAGGTCCGCGAGGATGCCGACGTTGCGGCCGGTTTCCTCGGCCGCCTTGCGTACTCGCTGGTACCGCGCCTCGTGCTCGGCGTAGGTGCCGTGACTGAGATTGAAGCGGGCGACATCCATGCCGGCTTCGACGAGGGCCTTGATCTGCTCGTACGAGTCGGTGGCAGGCCCCAGGGTGCAGACGATTTTCGCTCGGCGCATGGCACGACCTTAGGGCCTACCAGTGGGTAGAGAATTGGCGCACCGCAACTCCCCAACGTCCGTTATGTAAAAGCTTGTTGACAACTTGTGAAACGTGCGGGGTGCCGCTCTGATGAGCACTTCCAGGGGGTTCTCAGAGAACCGGGCGGGTCATCGTAAAGCGCGCGTTGACGTGGGCGTAAACGGTCTGGCGCTGCGGTTCGAGGTCGAGTGCGGGAGCGGGTGCCGGAGCGGCTCCGCCGTAGGCCGCGCGCATCACTCCACCGGGGGCGGGGGGCAGCCCGGGCTGGACGGCGTTTTCCGCACCGGCATCGGCGATTTCGACGACGGCGGTGAGTTCCGCGCCGAGGGCCGCGGCGTATTCGCGGGCGCGCTGGACGGCTTCGCGGACCGCCTGCTGCCGGGCCTCGCGGTATGCCGGCGAGTGGGGGCGGAGGGCCCACCAGGGTCCGTCGACGCGGGTGAGGTCGAGGTCGGCGAGGCGCGTGGCGAGTTCGCCCAGGGCGGTGAAGTCGTTGAGGACCGCCGTGAGGTGGACGGTGCCGTGATAGGCGCGGACGCGTTCGTGCCGGCCGCGCTCGGTGAGCTGAGGGGTGATGGTGAAGGAGCCGGTCTCCAGCTGCTCGACCTCGCTGCCGTAGCCGCGGACCAGGTCGATGACGTACTGGTTGCGGCGGGTCAGGTCGTCGAGGGCGGCGCGGCGGTCGGTGCCGCGAGCGTTGATGCAGATGCCGATGCGGGCGATCTCGGGGTCGACCTCCAGGCGGGCCTCGCCGCGGACGGCGATGCGGGGGGCGTCGGGGGTGCCGTACGGGAGGTGGGCCTGGCCTGCGGGGATCGTGTGTTCGGTCATGCGGGCAAGGGTGGCCGGGGAGTTATCCGATGGCAACCTGGCGAGGGTGTTGCAGGACGGGTTGCTCGGTCAGAATCTACGCGCGTTGTAGGCATGTTGTGCTGATAGGGATGGGGAGAACGTATGCCGATCGACCGCAGGGACTTTCTGGGGCGTACCGCTGCAACCGGGGCGGGGGTGGCGCTCGCGGGAGGGCTGGGCGCTCCCGCGGCCGTGGCCGCGGAGGCCGGCCCGGACCGGTCCGGGGGCAGGAAGAAGCGCTTTGCGCTGACCGTGATGGGCACCACGGACCTGCACGGCAATGTCTTCGACTGGGACTACTTCACCGACGCCCGGTTCCAGGACAAGGCGAACAACGACGTGGGCCTGGCGAAGATTTCGACGCTGGTGGACCGGGTGCGCAAGGAGAAGGGGCGCCGCAACACCCTGCTCATCGACGCGGGCGACACGATTCAGGGCACCCAGCTGTCGTACTACTACGCCCGGGTGGAGCCGATCACGCGGGCGCACGGTCCGGTGCACCCGATGGCGGCGGCGATGAATGCGATCGGCTACGACGCCGCGGCCGTCGGCAATCACGAGTTCAATTACGGCATTCCGGTGCTGCGGAAGTTCGAGGAGCAGTGCCGTTTTCCGCTGCTGGCGGCGAATGCACTGGACGCGAAGACGATGAAGCCCGCGTTCCGGCCGTATGTGATCAAGCGGGTGCACACGCCGCACGGCCGTGATGTGCGGGTGGCGATTCTGGGCCTGACGAATCCGGGGATCGCGATCTGGGACAAGGCCAATGTGCAGGGCAAGATGCTTTTCCCGGGCCTGGAGGAACAGGCCGCGAAGTGGGTGCCGAAGCTGCGGTCGATGGGCGCGGACGTGGTGATCGTGGCCGCCCACGCGGGGGCGAGCGGCACCTCGTCGTACGGCGACCAGCTGCCGTACGTCGAGAACTCGGCGGCGCTGGTGGCCGAGAAGGTGCCGGGGATCGATGCGGTGCTGGTGGGCCATGCGCACGTGGAGATTCCCGAGCTCCGGGTGACGAACAAGGCCACGGGCAAGCAGGTGGTGCTGTCCGAGCCGCTGAAGTGGGGCCAGCGGCTGACGGTGTTCGACTTCGCCCTGGTGTGGGAGCGGGGCGGCTGGCACGTGGAGTCGGCGTCGGCGAAGGTGCTGAACTCCAACACGGTGGCCGAGGACAAGAAGATCACCGACCTCCTCACCGGTCAGCACCGCAAGGTGGTGACGTACGTGAACCAGGTGATCGGCACGTCGTCGGCGGCGATGAGCGCGGCGGAGGCCCCGTACAAGGACACGCCCATCATCAAGCTCATCAACCACGTGCAGGTCGAGACGGTGAAGGCGGCGCTGGCCGGCACGCAGTACGCCGCGCTGCCGGTGCTGTCGCAGGCGTCGTGCTTCTCGCGGACGGCCGCGATGCCGGCGGGGAAGGTGACGATCCGGGAGGCGGCCGGGCTCTACCCGTTCGAGAACACGCTGGAGGCGCGCCTGATGACGGGTGCGCAGCTGCGGGCGTACCTGGAGTTCTCGGCGCACTACTACGCGCGGACCGCGGCCGGCGCTCCCGTCGACCCGGCGAAGCTGACGAACGCCGAGTCGATTCCGGACTTCAATTACGACGTCCTCAGCGGCCTCTCGTACGAGATCGACATTGCGAAGGCTCCGGGCGAGCGGATCGCGAAGCTGTCGTTCGACGGGAAGCCGCTGGACGATGCGGCCCGGTTCGTGCTGGCGGTGAACAACTACCGGGCCAGCGGCGGCGGGAACTTCCCGCACGTGGCGAAGGCCAGGCAGCTGTGGGCGAATTCGGAGGAGATCCGCAACACGATCATCAACTGGGTGAAGACGCAGGGGGCGATCGACGTGAGCCGGTTCGGCTCAGTGGACTGGAAGCTGACGCGGGATGGCGTTCCGGTCTTCTGACGCCGGGTGCTGGGGCCGCGGCACGGGTCGCGGCTCCAGGCCGAAGGTGGTGAAGGCGGTGCGGTCCGGGAGGGGGTAGGCGGCCTTTCCGGTGACGGCGTTGAGGATGGTCGCGCTGCGCCAGGCGGCGAGGCCGAGGTCGGGGGCGCCGACGCCATGGGTGTGGATCTCGGCGTTCTGGACGTGGATGGCGCCCTTGACGAGCGGGTCGAGGACGAGACGGTGGTGCTCGTCGATGCGGGGGCGGCCGCTGGAGTCGCGGCGGATATAGGGGTCGAGGGCGGCGAGCAGGGTCTCGACGCGGCGCTCGCGGTAGCCGGTGGCGAGGACGACGGCGTCGGTGGTGAGGCGCGAGCGGGCGTTCTGCTGGGTGTGTTCCAGGTGCAGTTCGACACGGGTGGTGCCGACGCGTCCGGCGGTGCGGACGAAGACTCCCGGGGTGAGCGTGGCATCGGGCCAGCCGCCGTGCAGGCTGCGGCGGTACAGCTCGTCGTGGATGGCCGTGATCGTGTCGGGCGCGATGCCCTTGTGGAGCTGCCACTGCTGGGGCAGGAGCTGGTCGCGTACGCCCTCGGGGAGCGCGCGGAAGTAATGGGTGTAGTCGGGCGTGAAGTGTTCGAGCCCGAGCTTGCTGTACTCCATGGGCGCGAAGGCGGGGGTGCGGGCGATCCAGTGGAGCTTCTCGCGCCCGGCGGGGCGCTGGCGCAGCAGGTCGAGGAAGATCTCGGCGCCGGACTGGCCCGAGCCGATGACGGTGATGTGCTCGGCGGCGAGCAGCCGTTCGCGGTGGGCCAGGTAGTCGGCGGAGTGGATGACGGGGACGGCGGGGGCCTCGGCCAGCGGGCGCAGCGGCTCGGGGACGTACGGGGCGGTGCCGACGCCGAGGACGAGGCTGCGGGTGTAGGCGCGGCCGAGGGCCTCGGCCTCGCCCTCGCGGTCGAGCTGGGTGTAGTCGATCTCGAAGAGGACGCGCTCGGGGTTCCAGCGGACCGCGTCGATCTGGTGGTCGAAGTGGAGGGTGTCGAGGTTCTCGCTGACCCAGCGGCAGTAGGCGTCGTACTCCGCGCGCTGGATGTGCTGGCGCTCGGCGAAGTAGAAGGGGTAGAGGCGCTCGCGGGTCCTCAGATAGTTGAGAAAGCTCCAGGGGCTGGTGGGGTCGGCGAGGGTGACGAGGTCGGCGAGGAAGGGGACCTGCACGGTCGTGCCCTCGATGAGCAGGCCGGGGTGCCACTGGAAGGCGGTGTTCTGGTCGTAGAAGGCCGCGCGGAGGTCCGGCAGCGGGTGGGCGAGGGCCGCGAGCGACAGGTTGAACGGGCCGATGCCGATGCCGGCGAGGTCCAGGGGCTGGTCGGCCGCCGAGGGGGCGGGCTGCGGGGTGGTCATCCGGTGGTGTGGCCTTCCACGAGTTCCAGGAGGTTGCGGAGGTCGTCGGTGCGGGTGTGGGGGTTGAGGAGGGTCGCCTTGAGCCAGAGGCCTTCGGGGGTGGTGGCACGGCCGAGGACGGCGTGGCCGTGGTGGAGCAGGCGGCGGCGGAGGCTGCCGGTGGTGCGGTCGTCGGAGTTCGCGGGGCGGAAGAGGACGGTGCTGAGCGTGGGGCGGGAGTGGAGGACGAAGGAGGGGTGGGCGTCGATGAGATCGGCGAGGCGGTGGGCGAGTGTGCAGACGCGCTCGATGAGTTCGCCGAGCCCGGTGCGGCCGAGGGCGCGGAGGGTGACGGCGATCTTGAGGATGTCGGGGCGGCGGGTGGTGCGCAGGGAGCGGTGGAGGAGGTCGGGGTGGCCCGCGGCGATGTCGTCGTGGGCGTTGAGGTAGTCGGCCTGGTGGCCGAGGGGGGCCAGGGCCTCGGTGCCGGGGACGGCGAGCAGGCCCGCGGCGATCGGCTGCCAGCCGAGCTTGTGCAGGTCGAGGCTGATGCTGTCGGCGCGGTCGAGGCCGGCGAGGGCGGGGCGGAGGGTGTCGCTGAAGAGCAGCGGCCCGCCGTAGGAGGCGTCGATGTGGAAGGGGACGCCGCGGGCGGCGCAGACGTCGGCGATGCGGGGCAGCGGGTCGATGAGGCCGGCGTCGGTGGTGCCCGCGGTGGCCACCACGAGCCGGGGGGCGTCGGTGTGGTGCTCGCCGAGGGCCTTGTCGAGGTCCGTGGGGTCGAGGGTGCCGGTGGGGGTGGGGAGGGTGTGGGGCGCGGGGAGGCCGAGGAGCCAGGCGGCACGGGGGATGCTGTGGTGGGCGTTGGCCCCGCAGACCACGTGCAGCGGGCGGTGGGCGCAGGTGCGGGCGTTCTCCCGGGCGAGGAGCAGGGCGAGTTGGTTGGACTCGGTGCCGCCGGTGGTGACGAGGGCGTCGGGGGCGGGGCGCCGGGGGTAGGCGAGGGCGGCGAGGGCGCGGGTGGTCAGGGCCTCCAGCGCGGTCGCGGAGGGGGCCTGGTCCCAGGAGTCGAGCGAGGGGTTGAGGGCGCAGGCGGCGAGGTCCGCGGCGGCCGCGACGGCGAGGGCGGGACCGTGCAGATGGGCGGCGCAGTGCGGGTCGGCGGGGTCGGCCGCCCCCTCGGCGAGCGCCTGGACGAGGGTGCGCAGGGCTTCATGCGGTCCGGTGCCGTGCTCGGGGAGGACGGGGGTGGCGGCGGCGGTGATGCGGGCGTCGACGGCCGGGGGGCCGCCGGCCGGGAGCGGGCCGCCGCGGGCGGTGGCCCCGCGGGCCAGGGCGTGCAGGGCGGTGTCGACGAGGGGGCGCAGGGCGCGAGTTCCTTGGGCGCCGCCCGCGAGCGCTGCGGGGGAATGGTCGGCGGCGGGCGCAGGCATGGTGGACTTGCCCCTTTTTGGGTTGGCTGATGGCGCAGGGCAGGCCCGGGCACCGGCCCGGGCCTGCACGAACTGCCTCAAGCTACCGAGCGCGCACGCCCGGTAACCCCCTGGTGGGAGCTGGTTCGCCCGATGGTGGTAAGGGCGCCCTTTAAGCCCGCACGGCCGCGGCCAGTGGGGTGCGGCTGCGGAGCCGGGCCGCGACTTCGACTAATCTGCTCCCATGGCCATGAACTTTGCTCTCGACGTCGGACCCCTCAAGCCCGAGCCCGCACCGCTCGTCCTCGGGCTGGTGTGCTTCTTCATCGTCTTCGCCCTGATGGCGAAGGTGGTCCTGCCCCGGATCAACAAGGTCCTCGCCGAGCGCGAGCAGGCCACCGACGGCCGCTTCGAGGAGGCCGAGGAGACCCGTGCCGAGGCGGCGCGGGTGCACGAGGAGTACCAGGCCCTGCTGGCCGAGGCGCGGCACGAGGCCGCCCGGCTGCGCCAGGAGTCGCTCGAGCAGGGCAACGCGATCATCGCGGAGCTGCGGGCCGAGGGCCAGCGCCAGCGCGAGGAGATCATCGCCGCGGGCCACGCGGTGATCGACGCGGAGCGTGCGGTCGCGGAGGCGGAGCTGCGCGAGCAGGTCGGCGTGCTGGCGACGGAGCTGGCGGGCAAGGTCGTCGGCGAGCCGGTCGAGGACTTCGCGCGCGAGAGCGGGATCGTGGACCGGTTCATGGCGGACCTGCGCACGGCGAAGGCGTCCGACGCGGAGGCGCGCGACTGACGTCGCGCTGGCCAACACCTCGTTTGCGGGAGGCCCCGCACCCCGGGTTCCGGGGTGCGG